>JBFOLS010000614.1:0-6094 GCA_040830225.1 Leisingera sp. | reverse complement strand
GGGCCGGAATCAAAACAAATCCAATCAAAGACATCCGGATCGACACTCCAGCACAGCCTTTGCGCCATATAGGCCAGCAACCGGCCCGCCAGCACGGTCTGCTCAGACCCGGAGATCTGACTGGCTTCCGGCGCCCCTGAATCCCAGAACTGTGCGCAGGTGTACATGTCTTCTCTGGAGGTTACGCCCGAACTCTTCCTGTCTGCGGAGCACGGTATGGAAAAAATGCAAGCCTTGACGGTTCAATCCATCACCAGCAGGCAGGTAATGCTGAAGAAACCAGCCGCTTGAAACATCACATACTGTTGGAAAAGTTGGTGCGGTCGAGAAGCACAGACCAGATATGCCTGTGCGAGCCTAGCTGTGCCACTAAGCTTTGTTCCAACTTGAGAAACTTTCCAATTGATGCGCCACTACGTGCCAATGCGTGCCGCTGAAACGCGGCTCCTTTTGGGGGACACATTGGGGGACACAAAATGGCAAGGGCAAAAAACAAGCTGACCGCGGTGGCGATAAAAAAGGCAGCTAACAGCAAGCTAGACGATGGTGGCGGGCTCCGTCTTTACAAAACAGACACCTCGAGCAGATGGGTGTTCCGGTACACCTTCGCCGGCCGCCGCCGCGAAATGGGCTTGGGATCGTCAGATAACTTGACTCTGGCCGCCGCTCGCAAGGAGCGGGACCGCTGGGCGGCAGTGCTGGCAGAATGCAAGGACCCGATTTCGGAGCGGGAAAGGCAAATGCAAGAAGCCGCCGATCTAATGTCCAATACGGAGCCCACCTTTGAGAAAGTGGCAGAGATCGTGTTCGAGGCCAAAAAGGCTGGCCTGCGCGGTGAGGGCGAACGCGGGCGCTGGTACAGCCCTCTGAAAATTCATGTTATTCCGAAAATCGGCAAGCGGCGAATATCCTCTCTGCACCAGTCCGATATCGCCGAAGCGCTCCGCCCTATCTGGAAGACCAAGCACGCCACCGCTACTAAGGCGATCCAGCGCCTCCACATCGTTTTCCGGCAAGCGAAGCTGATGGGGATGCATGTGGACCCGTTCACGGTCGAAGCGGCAAAGTTCATGCTCGGAGAGGTGAACAACGCAGTAACCCACATCACCTCAACACCCTGGCAGCGCATACCTGATCTTTATCAGGCGCTGGGCGGCACCGGGACATCGCGCATGTGCCTGCGCTGGATGATCCTGACAGCCACCCGGAGCGAGAGCGCCCGCGGCGCGCGGTTTGATGAGATCGATGGAGACGTTTGGACCGTTCCGGCGGATCGGATGAAGGGAATGGTAGGCAAGGTCGAGGCCTTCCGTATACCGCTGTCCCTTGCCGCCCTAGATCTGCTACAGGAAATTCGCGAGGTCCAGTCGGGAGAATTTCTGTTTCCCTCCTACCGAACGGGGTACATTTCCTCGACTGCGCTGACAAAGGTTTTGAACGAAATGGGCGAGCCCGGTCGCCCGCATGGTTTCCGGACGTCTTTCCGGACATGGGTTCAAGACACTGAGGCGGCCTCTTTCGATGTGGCGGAGACCGCCCTTGCCCACCGCGTCGGCTCTAAAGTGGAGCGATCCTATGCCCGCTCCGACATGCTGGATCAGCGCCGTCTACTGATGGAACGTTGGGATCGCTATTCAACAACGACCGAAGCCGATGTTGCGCAGTTGCATGGTTAGCCCGCTTCACGGTGCTTTGCCCCATTCAGGCTGTTGCTCTTGCATAGGGCGCCGCGCCGTCGATCCTAGCCACCCGCATCAGGTCTAATGCGTTTAATTCGTCAACTCCGGCGACAGGTCCGAGGTCTGAGTTTTCGTAGCGTAGGAAAGCCGCCGTTATGAAGCACAGTGACCTTCCGCCCTTACTAAACCCGAACTGGGGGTCAGGGGCCGGGCAGCAAACCAGTCACAGCTTCCTGCCTTTCGCTGATGATTGACACAGTGGGCCACTCCGCGCTGGGCGATGTTTCATCTGAAGAAGCGGTGACCGCCAGCGCCTCTTGTCAGGGGTGCGGATATGGTGTGATCCGCAACCTGTTCACACGGCCATATGAGAATCCCCGGACAGCTGTGGAATAGTGCCTAACCCTCGGCACCGGGACGACACAGAGGCACCGCAGGTGGCCGTTGTCGAATTCAGTGCTCGTTCCCGCAAAATCGCGTCTCTGGTCGCCCAGCGCGCCGCACAGGAGGTACAGGCATGAAGTCCAAGCAGCAGATCCGCAAAGAGGTCCTGCGCATGCCGAGGACCACACGCCTGCGAACATCGCTTCGGTGCTGGGCGTGCTTTTCGAGGATGTGATGGAGTTTCTGGAAGAGGGGGCCGAGTCTTCGACGCCCGTAACGGTCATATGCCCTAAGTCCAAGCAGGCGTTTCATTTCCGGAGCTTCCGCATGGCCTACCGGCAAATTTGCAATCGGGGCCTGACCGATTGGATCTGGCATTTCACCAGGGACTACAACGCCTGGCTCGAGGTCAACGCATGAAGCCGTGCCGGTCCAACCCGGAGGCGTAAATCCAGCGTGAAATTGTCAGGGACGTGCGGAGGCTTATGCTGCCACCGTTCTTCCTGCATCACAGCGGAAACGAAGTCAGGGGCGGCGGAGAGACTGCCCGCGAGCGTCAGAGCATCCTCCTGGGTATGGGCATCCACCCTGGGTTCTTTGATCTCCTACTGGGGCAGTCCTGCGGCGAGTGGCTTGGGCCTCGCCTGCTGTTCCGGGAGGTGAAGTCAAAGACCGGCCAGTTGTCCGAGGCTGAAAAGGAGTTCCGGGATCTGGGGACCGCCATGGGGTGGCCCTACGAGGTTGTGCGGTCCTCCCTGCAAACGATTGATGCCACAACCCGCCACGGCTTTCGCAGCCACGTCAAGCGCTCCAGGAGGGGGCCGTGGTGCGCGCCGGCGGCCTGCCCGCCCAGCGCCGCGCCTATGCGCGCCTACGCGCCTATCCTGATCGAATGGTGACGTATGCCCGTTATTTCAGGAGGCAGTTACCAGGAGTCACCGAACATAAAACTGGTTGTCGGATACTCCCGCCGAGGCCATGACCCACGGCGCGTTCCGCGTCATGGTCCACCTGTGCTATGCACACATCGCCAAGAGTTCCCCAGATACGGCGTGCCGCATCTCTCAGAAACGCCTGATGAAGGCCACAGGACTGTCCAGCAGCGGCCTGAACAAGGTGCTGCGCCAGCTGGAGGTGGACGGGCCTCTGCGCCGTCGCCGGACCCGCAACGCGGAGGAGACTCAAGGACCGACCTTCTACGTTTTGGGGTGTGACCTCGGGGGCAATACCCAATGAGCGTAAAAGCGATTTCTTGGGCCTATGAAGCGGACGCGAACTTGGACATCTACGAGGCCTTTATTCTGGTCACCTTGCCGACCAGGCGGACAATTACGGCATCTGCTGGGCTCTGAACCGAACGCTGCAAGAGAAGTGCCGTTGCGGAGAGCGCAAGGTGTCTATGGCCTTGAAGCGGCTCCAGGCGGTCGGGCTCATCGTGCAGGTTCATCGGCGCCGCAGCAACGGGGCCAAACGCTCGAGCCTGTTCATTCTGACCGGCTGGGGAGAGCGTAAGCTAGTGGATCGGATCGATGACCACCCGGCCCTTCAGCAACTACATGTTGAGGTTGTCGAGGATATGACCACAATCATACCGCATGTGGTGCGGGATGCTGACGGCCCCGAAAAGGCTGTGGATAACTCCGCTGCATCCCGCACGACATGCGGGACCCTCCCGCACAGCGTGCGGGTCTTGAACCGTCTATAGAACCCAAAAAAAGAACCAACCCCCTTACCCCCGCGCCGGACTCGCCAATTTGCGCCGCTGCGGACTTGATCAGGAGTGGCAAGCGCTTCCTCTGCACGCGCATCTCTGCGCACACAGCCAGGCAGTGCGTGGAGGCGGAGTTGGTCACCATCGAGGAAGTCAGAATCGTGGGCATCCCGGTTTGACCGCAGAAGCTGAGAAATGGAAGGAACTAGCGAAATGGCAGGCAAGATTATCCTAACCTTGGCACAGATCGAGGACCGCTTCGAAGAGGCCGCGCTCACCCTCAAGCGCACGCCCGATCCATCAGGATCAGGCGCGCGTGAGTACGGGTCCAGCTAGCCGCCCTACGTCCGCAGCCGTTTCGCCGCCTACGGCGCGGAGGAGGCGCGTGTTCGCGTGATCCCCAACGCCACCGAGATCCAGCGCATGGAGGACACCATCGAGTGGTTGTCCCTTCTGACCAGCGGCGACGAACCCCGCGATGCAGCCGATCGGCGCATTGTCTGGATGAAGGCCGAAGGTTACCGTTGGCGGGCAATCTGCGCCCGGGTCGGCCTGTCCCGCTCGCAAGCCTGGCGGCGCTGGTCGGCAGCGCTGATCACCATCCAGAGGCGGCTCGAGAAGCCTCGGAGGTCAAATCGCAAGCAGGCCCAAGCGGTTTAAGGCATTCAATGCGCCTGGCGTGATGGGGCGCGCGCGGAACGAGGGGGGGATTCGGGGGTGACCGACAGGCCGCCCTATTTTTTGTCTCAAGCCACGGTCGGACGGCCACATTCACCGTCCGGCGCTCAACGCCAACAGGCCCGCGAACGACGTCTGAAACCCGCGCGCTATCCTCTTGCGCAGCCTATGCGCCTGCAACGACGATGCGCAACGCTATCAAGTGTTGCCATGACGGCTTCGGCAGTCGGCGTGGCGGTGGAATGCGTTGCGCTTTTGGCGCGACAAGGCCGCCAGTTTTGATGCAGATTCGTGGCACCATCGGGAGACGCTCGGCCACGGCCCTGCCCCACCCCGGCAGTCAAGCCCCTTTCCGGGTCCTTCCCGGCGGTATCTGTATGCGGGGGGCAGAAGCGCATAAACTCGCTATTTTAAAGGTTTTTTTGGGTTCGCACTAGCGGTGCGCAGGTGCGCACCTTGACGATTAGATCGGGTAGCTAACGGCACCTTTGCGCAGGCTGCTGACGTTGCTGCTTCATGCAGTGGACAGCAGGTTCGAGCCCACAGTTGCCGTCGGCCACCTGGTTGCCTCTCGCAGGTGCAGCACCTAGCAAACGGCGCCAAGCAGCCATTGCAAGGTCTGTCAGGTAAAAACGGCTGAGCGGGACAAAACTGTCATTCGCGGCAAGCACAAAACCTATCCATCTCGTCGACGCTTCTGCTGTTGGCACCCGTAAAGCTAGAGTTGTGCTGCCAGCAAGCAACCGATACTAGTTCTGCCAAAGATCGATTGAAGAGGCGGTAATGCAAAGGAATTGGATCTGGGCGATGGCCTTGGTTTCTCTGACGGCGGCTTGCGTAAAACCTGGGTCTGAAGATAGCGACTATGCCGTCCGGTCGCACCATGGCGCGTGGTCGGTCTTGTGCAGTGACGCTCAGGCGAATTGCGTCGCTAACCTTCCTGTCGAAGACATGGCCGGTAAGCAGATTCTCTCTGTTAGCGGGTACCTTCTGCCGGAAAACGAAAAGGCTGCTGCTGCGGGATTCAATATCGTGATTCCGGCCAGAATGATTGCGCGCGGACGCCCGGACCTGCCAGTTAGCAAAGCAGCCGGGCTCGTGGTGTCCGTCGATCACCGGGTTGCACGGCGATATTCCATTGAGAACTGCGAACCTGATTTTTGCGTGGTGAGAGTGGGAGTAAAGCGTCGGTTCTTGCGTGCTATGGAAACGGGTAAAACTGCCAGACTTACGCTTGTGTACTCGGGTTCGGAAGAAAGAACAGAAGAGTTTCAGATTCCCTTGCCCGGTCTGGCGGAGGCGATTAAGGCAGCAGGCTGAATTAGTTCATACAGCTGAAGCAGGAGCAGGAGCAGGACGGTCAATAAACTCGCGGTAACATGTTTAGCTGACCGTGGTTTCGAGCCCAAAGCGGACGCCGACCACCTGGCAAACCTTTGCATGTGCGGCAGGGCGTGAACGGCGCAGACCGGACACTCAACGCTAAGTTCTGGCAAGACAGCTACCGGGACTTTGCCGCCGTTGCCCTTCCTGGTGTTTGCTGACGCAGCATTCGCTCGCGGGTGCGGCGTGATTTTCGCTGTGAAACAGCATGTGTCGCCAAACCGGCCGTTGAAAGTCAGCCCGAGAGGCCAAATTCAAT
>JBFOLS010000613.1:0-6596 GCA_040830225.1 Leisingera sp. | reverse complement strand
GGCGAACGGTATGAGTGAAGGGAAAAACAGAGTGGCGTATTACATCGGCAATATTCCCGTGGATCCGGCGACAGAGGACGGCCAGAACCTTCTCGGCCGGGCGCACCAGGAACACAGCCGCATTACCTGCGGCTGCTGCAAACCGGCTCCGCAAATGTATGTGGCCTGCATGAATAGCCGGTTCATTCTGAAGCGGATGCCGGGCACCGGTGCGGAACATGCGCCCGGCTGCGAGTCTTTCCTGCCGCCGGAAGATCTCTCTGGCCTCGGCCAGGTGCAGGGCAGTGCAATCAAGGAGGACCTGGACAGCGGCACCACGACGCTGAAGGTCGATTTTTCTTTGACCATGGGCAGCAAGCGCCCGGCACCGCCTGCGCCTTCAGGAAAAAAGCCGACAGAGGTCAAAGCCAGCCCGCGCAAGCTCGGCCTGTCGAGCCTGCTGCAGTATCTGTGGCATGAGGCCGACCTGGTGAAATGGACCCCGGCTATGCAGGGCAAGCGCTGGTGGGGGCCGGTACAGCGGGCGCTTTTGAACGCAGCCGCCGGAAAATCCGCTAAGTCCAAAGATCTGAGGGATATTCTCTATGTTCCGGACTACTGGAAGGCGGATCGGAAAGAAGAAAACGCCGCGCGCCGGGCCAAGCTCCTGCGCGGGCTTCAGCCGCCTGCCCGCGGCACGGCCCCGCTTGGCCTCGTGGTGGCCGAGTACAAGAGCCATGAAGCCACCCGCATGGGCGCGCGCTTTCTGTTCAAACATGCGCCGGACTGCGCCTTTTTTGCGGAAGAGGACCTGGTGCGGAAGTTTGAAAAGGTGTTTTCCGATCAGCTGATGCTCGCGGATGCCCTGGGCGGTGTGCATGTGATGGTGATCGCCACCTTCAGCGTCGCCAAAGCCGGATACCCGGTCCTGCGGGAAATCGGGATGATGCTGGTAACCGGCAGCTGGATCCCGTTTGAAACCATCCGGGACTATCAGCTGATCCAGGCGTTAACAGAGAGCAGGCGTGCTTTCCTCAAGTCCCAGCGGTTCACCCTCGACCAGGACACGCCGATTGCCTGCGCGGTGCTGACCGACCTGAGCCCCCCTGTATCTCTTTTTCTGGCTGATCCCGCTGCGGACACCAATGCATTGGCGGCCCTGCGCGAAGTGGCTGAAGAAGGCACCTATCCCGCGTGGCTCTGGCTTGATGAGGACGCGATGCCGGATCTCCCGTGCAAGGTGACCTCCTGGCTGGATGGGAAACCGGCAACCTCCGAAAACACCGAACAACAAGCGGCAGATACCGGCCATCAGCAGGAAAGGGCAGGCCAATGAAACGCGATCTTCTGAATATTGTGACAGCAGCCTCGCTCCTTGCTGCAGGCCCCCTCAGTGCAGACATCGGAAACGACCTCAAGAACTTCTGGGAGCGCACTGGCGGCGGTGTGAACGTCACCAAACCAACGGCATACAAGGGTCAGCAGGCGGGGTACGCAACTCTGGGCTCGCTCTACCTGCGGACCCGTCCGCGCAACAGCCAGCTTGCAGCCATTCAGTTGCCCTCAGTGCGCGCGGGGTGTGGCGGCATCGACATCTTCGGCGGCGCCTTCTCCTTTATCACCGAGGAGGAGCTTATCGCGCTCATGGAGGCGATTATGCAGAACGCCGCCGGGTTTGCATTCGAGCTGGCACTGGAAAGCCTGTCTCCCTCCGTACAGGAAATCGTCGCCAAACTGCGGGATTTGATCCAGCAGGTGAACGCGGGAAACATCAATTCCTGCGAAGCCGGACAGCTGCTCACAGCCTCGCTCTGGCCTAAAATGGACGGGGCCTCCCAGCATGTCTGCCAGACGATTGGCGGTTATACCGGCCGTTTTGCAGACCGCGTTGCCTCCCGCCACGGCTGCGGCACTGGTGGCCAGCATAACTCGACGCTGGGGCGCGCAAGCGGCGCGCTGGCTGAGCAAGTGCCAACCAATGTGAACTATGCATGGCGCGCGGTGAAGAAAAACAACTTCCTGGCCTCCAATCCACGTATCGCGGAATTCTTCATGACCCTCACTGGCACGATTATCACCGTGTCGCCGGAAGATGATGACGAAAGCCCGACGCACCGTACAATCCCGCCACGTGCCCTATCGCCGGATGCGGCCAAAGCGCTGGTGGAAGGCGGCTCCTACAAAAGCCTGCGCTGCGATGAGACGAATGACTGCTTGAACCCGGTTCTCCGAGACAGAACCCTTTCTGCATCAGACGCTCTATTCGCCGTCACGGCTGAAGCCATTCAGGGCCTGTCGGATTCTATCAGCAATGACACCGCACCGCCGGATGAATCCATTGCGCTCATCAACCTGACCACAATTCCGGTCTACAAGCACCTGGTCACAGCCAAGAGCTACAAATACCAGTTTGTCCAGGACGACATCAATTCGATGGCGGAGCTGGTCGCCGTGGATCTGGCGATTGCCTACATCGACGAGGGTATGAACGAAATCCTGAACTCGGCCGCCAACGTCGATATTGCCGGTGACATCAACCGGGAGTTTCAGGAAACGGTGCGCGAGTCCAAGGCCGTGCTTCACGACCTGCGGGCGTCTGCGCAGCGGAAATACGCGGAAGCCCTGCGCAATCTGGAGCGCCTGAGCCTTGCCAGGGGTGAGCTGGCGGCTTCCTCCAATGCGATTTTCAGCAACATCATCAATCAGACCGGAGGGCAGTGATTTATGCCCGAACTCGAAATCCACACGGTTGGCGGCGGCTACTATCTCTATGACGTCTTCAATTACCTCGCGGCCTTCACCGGCTCTGGAAACTTCGGAGCACTGATTTATGGAGGCATCGTCGCTGGCGTGCTGGCGGCAAGCCTCCATTTGGTGATTTTCGGCGCCGCGCGGCAGGCAGTGACATATTTTATCGGCGTCATACTGGTGGTCACTGTCGGCCTCGGCCCCAAGGCGCGGGTGATCATCATGGATTCCACTGTGCCGCTTGGCATTTATGGGACCGTGGACAACGTGCCGTGGTCCGTGGCCTGGGTTGGCTCTCTGACATCGAGGGCGAGCGCCTCGCTCACCGATGCGATGGAAACGCTGCTCGCCGCCCCCGACAACCTGACCTACCAAAAATCCGGAATGCTCTTTGGCTCCACCATTCTGAGCCAGGCGGCCCGTTGGCGCTCTGTCACTCCGGTTGTTCAAGAAACCCTCGTGAACTTCATGGAAAACTGCATGGTTGATGGCTCGAACATCGGGATTGTCGATGTAGGCGAGCTGGGCCAGGCGGGCAATCTGGTGGCATACATCGGCGCCAATGTCCCGCAATCGCTGGCCTATTACGATCCGGTTCTGGAAGAAACCACGACCTGCGCAGACGGCTGGCCGAAGATCACCAACCGTCTCAACAACGAAGTGCAGAACGTCCTCTATCAGAAGGCAGCCGCAGCGGATCAAAGCCACTTCGCTGCAGATCCCGCGCTCTCCGCGGCCGATATGCGGAGGACGCTTAATCAGTTTCAAACCTTCATCGGCATGACCTCCGCCGGCGCCCAAGCAACCATTCGTCAGACCATGCTGGTCAATTCTCTGGATGGGGCAGTGCAACGGCTGATTGCCTCCTCCGGCAATAACGCAGCCATGACTGCCTATCAGGCCGCGCGGACAGAGGCCCAGACGACAGCCAGCTATAGCGCTGTGGGGGTCTCGGCCCTGAAGTGGGTTCCCCTTCTGAAAATTGTCTTTGAATCGCTCTATTATGCGGCCTTTCCGCTGGCGATGATCATGATGATGACGCCTTTGGTGTGGAGCGTCATGAAAGGATACTTCGGGGGCTTCCTTTGGCTGGCTGCCTGGGATCCGCTTTCCGCGATCCTGCATTCCATCGTCATGAAAGCCAGCTCAGGCTATTACAGGGAGGCGATGGGCTCCTATAGCACCGGAGCCCTCGATTATTCCCTGACATTTGCGAATTATCTGGGCGTTCGCGCGGTCGAACAGGACGTAGGCACTGTTGCGGGATACCTGATGATGTCGGTGCCCTTCGTTTCCACCGTGATCCTGTTCGGCGCGAGCCGCATGGCTGGCCTTGCGACCTCATTGCTGAACGTGGGGCAGGGGGCCGCAATTGAATCCGGGCGCGAAGCAGCCACCGGAAACATTTCTCTCGCCAACGCCAGCCTGAACAACTTTGCCGCCAACAAATGGAACACCTCTGCCGTGCATGATGCCGGGGCATCCACCGTGCGGATGGCAAATGGTGCGATGCGGACCGTCAATGCGGACGGATCTTCGACCTTTGCCACCGGCACCGCCCAATCGACCGGTGGCATGTCGGCGCGGGTGGGCCAGACCATCCGGGAGGAAGTGTCGGACCGGAAAGAGGCAGCAATCCGCAATGCAACGTCGCTGCGCGATGAGTGGAGCACCGCGCTCAATCAAACAGCTGCCAACTATGCGAATTTCGGGCGCACGCTCTCCGAGGGAACCTCTGTCTCCAATGATCGCAGCACATCTGACAGCGTGCGCCAGAGCCGTGAGGCCCGGGAAGCACATACCGCTGTCGAGAACTTCGCAAAAGAACACGGCATTTCGGTTGATGCTGCCTATAAGGTGGCCTTGTCAGCAGGTACCCCGGGTGGATCTGTCCTTGGAGCACAAGGCAGTGTCAATGGTACGGGTCTCGACAGTGACGCTTACCGCCGCGCTGTCTCTGCTGCCCGAGACACCGGCCTGACGGAAACTGTTTCCAAGTACGGTGATGCGGTAAACGCTCTCCGGGCCAGCCAGCACAGCAGCTTGACCAATACGGAAGACGGCGGCAATCGCTGGAGCGTCGAAGATGTGCAGCGCAAGGGCGAAAGTTATGCGGAAGCCCGCGAGGAAGCCGAAACCCTGTCCTCTGCGGAAAGCAATCTCTATTCGCACGGCATCAGCTATGACGGTCAGCTGACCGATGCTGTGATTAGCGAATGGCGCGAGGCTGGGTACAGTGATCAGCAGATCTCCGGCTTCCTTAACCCGAAAACCACCTCTGGTGTGAAGGCCCAGGAAGCCGCCGTGGAGTCGGTCCTGCCCAGCCTGCTTCAGGAGCTTGGCCTGGACCGGCCAAACCCGGAATTGGCGCGGGCCCACACGCTTACCCGTCCGGATCCCCAGATCACGGAGCAACCGCTGCCCTCAAATGGAATGGATCACCGCGCGAACTACGGCAGCGCCGTCGCAGCCCATGGCAGCGTAAGGGAAGCTCTTCAGGAACGCAGAGAAGATCTGTCAGGGCAGGCGATTTCGAAAGCCAGTGAAAACGAGCGGGCTGTTGTTGATGGCCAGGACTTTGGGGTTGTTCCGGGGGCCGCTCACAAAGCGTGGACCACGGTGACAGACATTGCAGACAGTGCAAAGGATGCTGTCGGCGGGATTTCCTCAGCAATCACGGGCACACCGCAGCTTTCAAACTATGACCGGGACGTGATGATCCGGACCATAGCTGGTGAAGCTGGACGGGAGGGCGAAGTAGGTCAAGCGGCGGTTGCGCATGTGATCATGAACCGTGTCGCGGATGAGCGATGGGGGGACAACCCGGCTGAGGTCAGCTTGCAGCTCAAGCAGTTCTCCGCCTGGAACAGCGGGGTTGGCGGAAACAACCTGCCAACAAATCTCGAAGAAGGCAGCGCTGAATATGAGCGGATCGGCCGGATTGTCGATGGTGTTGCTGCTGGAGAGATCCCCGATGTGACCGGCGGGGCCACACATTACTACGCGCCCAAAGGCATGGTAGCGGATGGGGAAGCCGGAGAGCAAAGCAATCTGGTGCCGACATGGGTTGGCAGAGAGTAAGAGGCGCGCGGTCACCAGAATGTTCGCATCGGCGGCCACATTTTCACTGGCCTCCGGAGGGAAGGTGAATGATGTCAGGAGTAGTAGCCATTCCTCAGGTAATCGCGATGGGCTTGCTCACTGCGATGCCTGATTGCGTCTTCGCGGTCGTCAGGAATGCTCCCAAGGGCTGTGCCCTCGGAGTCATTGTTCCGGAGCAGCCACACGACAAGCCAAGCCATTCCTGCACCGGTGTAGAGCACTCCGAAGGTTTCGACGTCCAAACCGGCGACCTGGACAAAGCCCAGCCCGAAAAGGCCCACAAAGTAGGCGATTACCTTCCAGAATTTCGTCATCAGGCGTCGCATAGGACTTCTCCTTTAGGGCGAGCAAGCTTAGCAGAACACTCTTAAACAGGCAATGAAACCGCCGCAATTTGAAGAACGGAAAGGAAACGAGCAATGATTTTGAGCAACAAACCATGGCGCAAGGCAGTTTTGGCGGCAGCAGTGGGTCTCACCATGACCACGGCCCCTGCTGCCGCTGAAACGCCGCAGACCGATGCAGAGTTTGATCAGCGCGTGCGTGACGTGCTTCTGCGCAATCCGGACATTATCCTGGAAGTGTTTGCGCTGCTTGAAGCAAAGGAAGAAGCCGCCAAAGCCGTGAAAGATCAGGAGCTGATCGCCAAAGTGGCGGACGAGCTGTTTGAAGGGCTCGATCCGGAAAAGCCGATCCTGGTGGAGTTTCAGGACTACAACTGCGGCTATTGCCGCCGGGCGCATCCGGTTGTTGCATCGCTGAAGGAT
>JBFOLS010000612.1:0-4852 GCA_040830225.1 Leisingera sp. | reverse complement strand
CAGGACCTTCTTCAAAAGCGACTTCACCTTCTTCACCGCGCCCAGGATGCCGGTGAGGTCGCGGATCCAGCGGAAGACCAATTGCAGGACGGAGGCAAAGCGGCTGATCACCGACAGCGCGGTGTCGAGCACGCCAAGCTCGTCCCATATTTCGCGGATCCAGCCCCAGACCTGGCGGATCATCTCGACATATTTGCGGATCACGGTTTTCAGGATGCGGATGACGCGGGTGCGGTCGGCGTTCTTGCGGATGGTGTCGAGGATGCGTTTGCCCAGCTTCACCAGGCTCTTCAGGGTCTGTTCCACCAGGCCGATCAGTTTCAGGATGTACTGGGCGGCGGAGGTCACCTGTTTCACTGCCGCCTTGCCGACGGTCTTGGCCAGCGACTTGGCGCCGGAGATCAGGTTTTTCAGGAATTTGCTGAGCGGGGTGAGCAGGGCGCGGATGCGTTTCCAGATGGTCTTCAGGTAATAGAGCATGCGCGCATGCAGTTTTCCGACGCCCTTTTCGACGAACTCCACCGGGTCGTTGGACGGTGCCATGGCCGTGTCTCCCAATCACTTGTCACAAAATACATATGCGACAGCCTGCGCGGAGCGGGCGCGGGGATCAAGGGGAACTGCGGGTCTTGGCCGGAGTCAGTAATGCGGCGGGCGCTCGTTGGCGAAGACCACGCCGCCGCCGCTGTCCTGCTGGCGCTCGGCCTCGCGCTGCATCAGCATGGCGACGCGGCGGGTCAGCGTGTCGATCTCTTTTTGCTGGCGGGCGATCACGTCGCTCATCTCCTCCACGCTGCGGGTCAGGTGGGCGATTTGCTCTTCCAGATGCTGCATGGGGTGTCTCCTGGGTCCTAGCCTGCCTGATACAGCAGCTAGCTCCGAAAGCAAGGATTCGCCCGGTCGGAAGGCCGGGCAGCGCCCGTCCCGCCCCTCACGGGGCGGGCGCTACGCTTCCTGCCCCGCCGGGACGGCCGCAGCCCTCCGCGTTTGAAATGAAAAGCCATTTCTCCTTCCTGCGGCATTCCCTCCCGCGGCTCTGTCTTGCCGTTGTGACCCGGTTCCGTTAGACCGCCACGCGAGTGAAACCGCTACCCGTGAGGAGGCCTCAGATGGCCAAAGTGAAGAAACAGCCCCGCCCCAAGGCGCAGACGCCGAAGGGGTTCCGTGACTATTTCGGTGCGGAGGTGACCCAGCGCAGCGAGATGCTGCGGGCCATCGCGGGTGTGTATCATCATTACGGGTTCGAGGCGCTGGAGTCCTCGGCGGTGGAAACCGTCGAAGCGCTGGGCAAGTTCCTGCCCGACGTGGACCGGCCGAACGAAGGCGTCTTTGCCTGGCAGGAGACCGAGGACGACGGCAACGGCGACTGGATGGCGCTGCGTTATGACCTGACGGCGCCGCTGGCGCGTGTTTACGCGCAGCACCGCAACGACCTGCCGACACCCTACCGCCGCTATGCGATGGGGCCGGTCTGGCGCAACGAAAAGCCGGGGCCGGGCCGGTTCCGCCAGTTCTATCAGTGCGATGCGGACACCGTGGGCACGGCTTCGATGGCAGCGGATGCCGAGATCTGCGCGATGCTGTCCGATACGCTGGAAACCGTTGGCATTCCGCGCGGCGATTATCTGGTGCGGGTCAACAACCGCAAGGTATTGAACGGCGTGCTCGAAGTCATGGGGCTTGGTGAGGATCAGGCTGCCAAAGACAACGTGCTGCGCACCATCGACAAGTTCGACAAGGTGGGCGAAAGCGGTGTGCGTGAACTGCTCGGAAAGGGCCGTCTGGATGCTTCCGGCGCCTATATCGATGGCGTTGGCCTGTCGGACGATCAGGCGGCGCCGGTGCTGGCGTTCCTGACTTCCAAGGCTGCAGATGCGGCGGGTACTATCCGCAACCTGCGTGCGGCCGTTGGCGACAGCAAGGTGGGCCAGGACGGTATTGCCGAGCTGGAGCAGATCGGCGAGCTGCTGGCTGCGGGCGGCTATGGCAAGGACCGCATCGAGATCGACCCTTCGGTGGTGCGCGGGCTGGGCTATTACACAGGTCCGGTGTTCGAGGCGGAGCTGACCTTTGAGATCCTGGACGAGAAAGGCCGCAAGCGGCAGTTCGGCTCGGTCTCGGGCGGCGGCCGTTATGACGGTCTGGTCAAACGCTTCACCGGGCAGGAAGTGCCTGCTGTCGGCGTGTCTGTCGGCGTGGACCGGCTGCTGGCGGCGCTGCATGCCAAGGGGCGCCTGTCGGCGGAGGCCACTGGCCCTGTCGTGGTGACGGTAATGGACCGCGACCGGATGGCGGATTATCAGGCGATGGTGGCGGAGTTGCGCAATGCGGGCATCCGGGCCGAGGTCTATCTGGGCAACCCCAAGAACTTCGGCAACCAGCTGAAATACGCGGACAAGCGGAACTCTCCGGTCGCGGTGATCGAAGGCGGCGACGAGAAGGCCAACGGCGTGGTGCAGATCAAGGACCTGATCCTGGGCGCCAAGATTGCCGAAAGCGCGACGCTGGAAGAGTGGAAGGAGCGCCCCAGCCAGTTCGAAGTGCCCCGCACCGATCTGGTTGCCAAGGTGCGTGAGATCCTGGACGGGCAGGGTTGATCATGGCGCTTCGTTCTGACATTCAGGCCCGCGCAGCAATGCTGCGGGTCCGCTTTGAGGCCGCTGGCGGGCAGGTGGTGGATACACCTTTGCTGCAGCCGGCGGGCACCCTGCTGGATCTTTACGGCGAGGATATCCGCGCCCGCGCCTATGTGACCACGGATGCGCTGCGCGGCGAACAGATGCTGCGCCCGGATTTCACCGTGCCGGTGGTGGAGGCGCATATGCGCCATGGCGCCGAGCCTGCGCGCTATACCTATTCGGGCGAGGTGTTCCGGCGCCAGGAGATGGACCCGGACCGGCCCAACGAATATCTGCAGGTCGGCTATGAGGTATTCGAGCGCGATGACGCGGCTGCGGCGGATGCCGAGGTGTTTTCACTGTTTGCCCTGCAGGTGCGCGGGCTGCCCTTGCGGGCGGCGACCGGCGATATCGGCATTCTGATGGCGGCAGTTCAGGGGCTGAACACCACGGAAAAACGCAAGACTGCATTGATGCGCCATATCTGGCGGCCGCGGCGGTTCCGGGCTTTGCTGGACCGGTTCGCGGGCCGGGCACCAGTACCGGAAAGCCGCAAGAAGCTGCTGGAGACCGAGGGTGATCTGACCGGGTCTGCGGTGGAAATCGGCAAACGCCGCGCGAGCGAGGTGCAGGTGCGCATTGAAGCGCTGCGCGAGGACGCCAAGGCGCCGCCGATTGCCGAGAATGAGCTCTTGGCGCTGGAGGCTTTGATGGCCGTGCGCGAGACCGTGCCCTTTGCCACCGAGCAGATGCGCGACATCGCGGTGGATCTGCCGCAGATCAACCCGGCGCTGGATCGTCTTGATGAGCGGACCGCGGCGATGAAGGCGCGCGGGGTGGATGTGGAGAACCTCGATTTCGAGGCCTCCTATGGCCGGACTTCGATGGAGTATTACGACGGCTTTGTCTTTGGCTTCTATGCCGAGGCGCGCCCGGATCTGCCATCCATCGCCAGCGGTGGGCGCTATGACGCGCTGACCCGGCAGCTGGGGGACGGCGAAGAAATTCCGGCTGTCGGCGGTGTGATCCGTCCCGACCTGATGCTGCAGCTTGAGGAGGCCCGGGCATGACCTTGAAGCTGGGGGTGCCGTCCAAGGGGCGGCTGATGGAAAAGACTTTTGACTGGTTTGCCAAGCGCGGCGTGACCCTGTCGCGCACCGGTTCCGACAGGGAATATGCCGGTGCAGTGGAAGGCGTGTCGAATATGGAGCTGGTGCTGCTGTCCGCCGGGGAGATCCCGCGCGAGCTGGCGGCTGGCCGCATTCACCTGGGCGTCACCGGCACCGATCTGGTGCAGGAGAAACTGCCGCGGTTCGAGCAGCAGGTGGAAGGCCTGGCGGAGATGGGCTTCGGCCATGCCGACCTGATCCTGGCGGTGCCGCAGTTCTGGATCGATGTGGATACGCTGGACGATCTGGATGCGGCGGCCTCGGCCTTCCGCGGCGAGCACGGCCACCGTCTGCGGATTGCCACCAAATACCACCGGCTGGTGCGGGAGTTCCTGACGGATGCCGGAGTCGCTGATTACCAGCTGGTTGACAGCCAGGGGGCGACCGAAGGCACGGTGAAGAATGAGACCGCCGAGATGGTGGCCGATATCACTTCGACCGGCGAGACGCTGCGGGCCAATCACCTGAAGCTGTTGAGCGACGGTCTGGTGCTGAAGTCGCAGGCAACCCTGTGGCGCAGCCGGGTGGCGAAATATGCAGCGGACGAAAAGGCGGCGCTGAACACGCTGCTGGATCTGCTGGAAGCCCGGAAGTAAACGGCGCTGCCCGCGCGCCAGCGCGGGCCGGGCCCAACGCGGAGCACGCATCTGTGATGCGCTGTCTCCGGGGCGGGAGTGCACCGGTTGAATTTGCAGCGGCTTGTGGCGGGCCGGGAACTCCCGCCGGTCGCCGGGGGCATCAAAGATGCCGCCGCCCCCGTTGGGCCGGGCGCCGGGCTGACGCCCGGCGCTGGCGAGGCTTGCCGCGGGGGGGAGTGCAGGCAGCCTCAGATAACTCCGATCTCTGCCAAGGCCTGTGACAGCTCTGGCGGCAGCGGTTCTTCCTGGCTTTTTCCGGCGGGGAGGTCGGCAGGTGAGTCTTCGGTCTTCAGGTAGCGCCAGCCCTGGAACGGGCGTTTGGGGGCGGTGTGGGTGCGGTGCAGCTCCGGGTCCAGAATGATGGCGCAGCGGCGGATGCCGTCGTCGCCGGTGACCTCATCCATCCGCAGCACCCGCTGGCGGCATT
>JBFOLS010000611.1:0-2496 GCA_040830225.1 Leisingera sp. | reverse complement strand
GCGTTTTGAACTGCAGAGTTTTGCGGGCCTGCGCCCGGCACGCTTCTGGACACCGCTGGCAGACCGCACGCCATTCCGCCCGGACCTGGCCGAGGGCGCCGATATCATGGTCCTGCGTGAAATGTGCGGCGGCGCGATGTTCGGCCAGCCCCGTGGTCAGTCCGAACGGGACGGATTGCGCTATGGCTATGACACTGCCGGCTATGACGAGGGCGAACTGTACCGGATCATGCAGGCTGGATTTGAAATGGCGCGACAGCGCAAGGGGCAGCTGGTCTCCGCCGACAAGGCCAATGTGATGGAAAGCTACAAGCTCTGGCGGCAGGTGGCGGATGAGGTCTCGGGAGGCTACCCGGATGTGAAGCTCAGCCACTTCTACGCCGACAATTGCGCCTACCAGATGGCCCGAAACCCCAAGGCTTTTGATCTGGTCGTTGGCTGCAACCTGATCGGCGACTTCCTCAGCGACCTGGCAGCCATTGTCTCCGGCGGCTTGGGTATGCTGCCGTCCGCCTGCCTCTGCGGCGTGCCGACGGCAGGGCAGACCTGCAACGGCATCTACGAGCCCGTGCATGGCTCCGCTCCTGACATTGCCGGGCAGGGCGTGGCCAACCCCTGCGGCATGATCCTGAGCGTTGCGATGATGTTCCGCTATTCCCTCGGCCGACCGGATCTAGAGGCGCAGATCGAACAGGCCGTCGAACGCGTGCTGGCCTCCGGCATCGGCACGCCCGACATTGGCGGCAGCGCCTCCACATCGGACGTGACCGGCGCCGTGCTGCGGGAACTGGCGGCATGAGCGCGGAATTCGACTATATCATTGCTGGCGGGGGCTCGGCCGGCTGTGTTCTGGCGGCGCGGCTTTGCGAGAACCCTAAGCTGAAGGTGCTGCTGGTTGAGGCTGGCGGTCCGGCCAAATCGATCTTTGCCCGGATGCCTGCGGGGGTCGGCATGATCCACTCCAACCCGAAATACGACTGGTGCTACATGAGCACCCCGCAGGCCGCTTTGGGCGGGCGGCGGCTCTACTATCCGCGAGGCAAGGGGGTGGGCGGCTCCTCGCTGATGAACGGTATGATCTACATCCGCGGCAATGCGGGCGACTATGACCGCTGGCGGCAGATGGGGCTAACTGGCTGGTCTTACGGTGAAGTGCTGCCCTACTACCGCCGCTCTGCCGGAGCAGCGCACCGCGCGGGCGATGCGCACCACGATACCAGCGGTCCGCTCAAGATCACTCCGGCTGCGAATTACGACCGCATCAATCAGGCGTTTGTTAAGGCCTGCCGGCAGGCGGGCGCGCCATTGAACCTGGATTTCAACGGTGCCAGCCAAGCCGGGGCAGGGCGCACCGATGTAAAAACTTCAGGCGGCGTCCGCCAGTCCACTGCCGAGGCCTATCTGACCCCGTATCCGAAGAACCTCTCCGTGCTGACCGGCACCCCGGTGCTGAAGGTTCTGACCGAAGGCCGCCGCGCCACCGGCATCCTCACCGGGCAGGGAGAGTTCCGCGCCCGCGGCGAAGTGATCCTCAGCCTCGGTGCCTTTGAAAGTCCGAAACTGCTGATGCTGTCCGGCATCGGCCCCTGCGCGCATCTGGAGAAACACGGCATCCAGGTTTTGAATGACCTGCCAGGCGTCGGCCAGTCGCTCTATGACCACCCCAATATGCCAGTGCAATTCGGCCTCAATGACCCCGGCCTGTCGATGGCGCGGTTTCAGCGGCTCGACAAGGCGGCGGTAATGGGCGCGCGCTGGCTTTTGGCCAAGTCCGGCCCGGCGGCATCGCCATTCTGGGCCTCGATGCTTTTTCATGCCATCCGTGACGCGGAAATGCCGGAGATTCAGGTCTTCTTCACCCCGATGGTGGTGCGCGAGGACTCCGCTGCAGGCGCCAAGGGCTTCTCGCTTCAGACCCTCAGCCACCTAGGCAAGGCCATGATCGCCCGCGGCAAGATCGCGGAGCCCGGACTGCAGTTCGATGTCAACCTGCTGCGTCCCCGCAGCAGCGGGGCGGTCACGCTGGCGTCCCGCGACCCGCTGCAGCCGCCGCAGATCGACGCGGGTTATTTCAGCGACGAAGGCGACTTCCTTGATCTGATTGAGGGCATCAAGCACATGCGCAAGGTGGTGCAGCAGAAGGCTTTCCAGAGCCTTGCAGGCGAAGAACTCAGCCCCGGCGAAGCTAAGCAATCAGACGCGGACTTGCGCCAGTCAATCCGAGGTCTGGTCACCACCGGCCACCACCCGGCCTGCAGCGCCCGCATTGGGGCAGACAGCGACCCCGGCGCGGTGCTGGATCTCGAATTCAGGGTGCGCGGCATGGATGGCCTGCGCGTGGTTGACGCATCCGCGCTGCCGGACATGGTCAGTGGCAATATCGGGGCGCCTGTGATCATGCTGGCAGAACGGGCCGCGGACATGATCCTGGGCAAGCCCCAGTTGGCAGCAGATGACCCAAGGGAGACAGCAGCATGAGCATGACATGCGGTGAAG
>JBFOLS010000610.1:0-14858 GCA_040830225.1 Leisingera sp. | reverse complement strand
GGAAAAAGCCTTGTTCCCCTTGCCGATGGATCGGAGGAGGGGCGCGAGGATGCGGTCTATGCCGAACTTTCGGCCGAGGGCAGCAGATCGCCCTGCGTCATGATCAAGCGCGGCACCCACAAGTTCGTTCACAGCCTGTCTGACCCGCCGCTGCTGTTCGACCTGGCAAAAGATCCTGATGAATTGGTCAACCTGGCAACAGATCCGGAATACGCAGGCCTGCTCCGCGCCTTCGAGGAAGACGCTGCAAGGAAGTGGGACATGGAACGCTGGCAGAAGGACGTCGAGAAGAGCCGCAAGCAGCGGATCCTTGTCTACGAGACCTATGAGCAGGGCAATGCGCCGGTCTGGGATTATGCGGTGAACAACGACCCCTGGCGCTTTTACCAGCGCAGCTTCCGGGAACCCTGGCAACTGACCGAAGAGAAGGCCACGCTGAAGTAAGCGTGGGCCGCCACAGGACGGATGGACACCATGCCCAACCAACGAGACCCGCGATACGATATCCTGTTTGAGCCGGTGAAGATCGGTCCGGTAACAGCGCCCAACCGCTTCTTCCAAGTGCCGCATTGCAATGGCACTGGCCGCTGGGCACCCCGCACCGTCGCTGCGATGCGTGAAGCCAAGGCCGAGGGCGGCTGGGGGGTGGTCTGCACCGAAACTGTCGAAATCCACCACTCGACCGAACTGCACCCGTTTCCCTCCCTCTTGCTCTGGGATGACAGCGACATTGCCGAAATGGCATTGATGCCCGAGGCGGTGCACCGGCATGGGGCGCTTGCCGGCATCGAGCTTGGCCATTTCGGGATTGCGGCGGGCAACAGGTGGGGACGGGCACCGCTTCTGGGACCGTCGGGCGTTCCGGCCTTCGAGTCGATTGAACCCTTCCACGCAAAGGAAATGGACAAGGCCGACATCCGCGAATTCCGCCGTTGGCACCGGAACGCGGCTATCCGGGCAAAGAAAGCCGGCTACGACATTATCTATGTCTACGCCTCGCATGCTCTGACCTTGCTGGCGCAGTTTCTCTACACCAGCATCAATGCGCGCACGGATGAATATGGCGGCAGCCTGGAAAACCGGGTGCGCCTGCTGCGCGAGGTTTTGGAGGAGACAAAGGACGCGGTTGGCGACAGCTGCGCGGTGGCCCTGCGGTTCGCGGTGCAAGACTCGACATTCGCAGGCGGGCCGCAATCCAATGGAGAGGGCCGGGAAATCGTCGAGATGCTCGCGGATCTTCCTGATCTCTGGGACGTCAACGTCAGCGACTGGTCGCATGACTCCGCGACCTCCAGGTTCAGCAAGGAAGGCTTTCAGGAGGAATTTGTCTCCTTCGTGAAACAGGTGACGGATAAGCCCGTCGTCTCGGTCGGGCGCTTCACCTCGCCGGACACGATGGTCAGCCAGATTAAGCGCGGCGTCACAGATTTCATCGGGGCCGCGCGTCCGTCGATCGCCGACCCCTGGCTGCCGCGCAAGATCAACGAAGGCCGTGCCGACGATATCCGCGAGTGCATCGGCTGCAATGTCTGCGTGTCGGGCGAGTGGAGCTATTCGCCGATGCGCTGCACACAGAACCCGACAATCCTTGAGGAATGGCGGCGCGACTGGCACCCGGAGCGGATCAAGAAGAAGTCCTCTGAAGCCTCGCTTCTGATCGTCGGTGGCGGGCCGGCGGGTCTCGAATGCGCTCTGGCGGCCGGGCGGCGCGGTTACGCGGTGACACTGGCCGAGGCCGGGACTGGGCTGGGCGGCAGGGTAACGCTGGAAAGCGCTCTCCCAGGCCTGTCCGAATGGGCAAGGGTGCGGGATTACCGCGTCCACCAGCTTCAGCAGATGCCTAATGTCGACATCTATCTCGACAGCAAGCTGGATGCGGAACAGGTGCTGGAATTCGGTTTCGACCGGGTGGTGATTGCCACAGGTGCGCGGTGGAACCGCCAAGGCATCGGCCGTCACCACACTGCGCCGATTCCCGGCAGCAATAGCAGCGGGGTGCTCACGCCCGATGACATCATGCGGGGCGCTAAGGTCGAAGGGCCGGTTGTCGTCTATGACAGCGAAAGCGCCTATATCGGCAGCCTTATGGCTGAAAAGCTGGCGGCCCAGGGCCATGATGTCACCCTGGTCTCGCCCGGGGCAACACTCGCGGCCTGGACTGAACTCACCATGGAGCAAGCGAAGATCACCACCCGGATGTACGAGGTCTGCCGCGAAGTGCTGACCGAATACCAGATCGACGCCATTGCCCCCGGAGAAGTGACGATCAGCCATGCTTGGTCCGGAACGCAGCGGGCGCTGCCCTGCGGCACGGTTGTGCTGGTGACCTCGCGTGTCCCGAATGACGGGCTCTACCACGGTCTGGTTGCAATCCCCGATGCGCTGGCCGGTGCTGGCATCAAATCGGTCGACCGCATCGGCGACTGTTTGGCGCCGCACCTGATTGCCGCCGCCGTCTACAGCGGGCACCGCTACGCGCGGGAGATGGACGAGGACGTAGCAGAGACGCCTTTCCGCCGACAGGACTCGATCTGGGCACCGCTCATCGGGGCCGAGTGAGCGATGCAATCCACCATAAAAAAACCGGCAAGGCTGCCGGGCATATGCGCAAGGAACCGTCATGAGTACTGAGAATATCCCGGTCATCTGCCTGACACCCGATGGCAACGGGGCGGAATTCGGCCCTTGGCAGGAAGCGCCATCCGGCAAGTCAAAGGAGCGTTTTCTGGATCTGTTCGATGCGCCCCGGGAGCTGAAAGGCAGGACACGCGCGGGCATTTGGGAAGGCTCGGCCTGTACCGAGGAGATCGTCGATTACCCCGCTGACGAGCTCATGGTGGTGCTTGAGGGCAGCTGTACCATCATCGATGCCGCCGGCCATGAGGAAGTCTTTGACGAGGGCGACAGTTTCTTCATGCCGATGGGTTTCTGCGGGGTTTGGCAGCAGCCTGGGCACATGAAGAAGTATTTCGTCATGTTTCTGGCCGGCTAATTCCCAACACGCGGAGAGGATCCCATGCACGTAATGAACAGGATAATCCTTCATCGTACCGGGCTCGGGCTGCTTCTGCTGTTCGTCATTTCAGCCATCATTTTCTCGGCTACGGAAATGCTGCCCGGCGACTTGGCAGAGGCAATGCTCGGCCAGTCGGCAACCCCGGAAACCGTGGCGGCATTCCGGCAGGAGCTGGGCCTGGACCGGCCTGCGCATGAGCGCTACCTGGGCTGGCTGATCGGCACGCTGCAGGGTGACTTCGGCACGTCGCTTGCCAGCAACCGGCCGGTGTCGGACCTCATCGCCGCGCGGCTTGGCAATACGCTGTTCCTTGCGCTTTATGCCGCTTTGATCGCTGTGCCGCTGTCCTTGGCGCTTGGCATCCTTGCCGCGTTTTCGCGCAACTCGCTGTTTGACCGCGGCACCAATGCGCTGGCGCTAACCTCGATTTCTTTCCCGGAGTTCTTTGCCGCCTATATCCTGATTTTTGTTCTGGCCCAGTCCGGCTATTTCCCTTCGATGGCGCAGGTGGATAGCAGTACCGGCTTTGGGGAAACGCTTTACCGTACATTCCTGCCTGCTCTGACGCTCACCCTGGTGGTAACCGCACATATGATGCGGATGACGCGGGCGGCGATCATCAACCTCCTGGCCTCGCCCTATATTGAAATGGCACGGCTGAAGGGCATCAATCCGATGCGGGTGATCCTGCGCCATGCGCTGCCCAACGCGCTGGCGCCGATCATCACGGTGGTGGCGTTGAACCTCGCCTATCTGATTACCGGCGTCGTCGTCGTCGAGGTGGTCTTTGTTTATCCCGGCCTCGGCCAGCTGATGGTCGACTCGGTGGCCAAACGTGACTTCCCGGTGGTGCAGGCCGCCGCTCTGATCTTTGCCGCTGCCTATGTGTTCCTGAATCTCACCGCGGACGTGCTCTCGACGCTATCGAACCCGCGTCTGATCCATCGCAAGTAAAGAGGCTGTCCGCATGTCTATTCTGGTTACCCTCTGCTGGATCACTGCCGCCGTTGCCTTTGCCATGGGCGCAGGATGGCTTTTCGAAGTATGGCAATTGCCTTGACCCGGGGGGCCGCAGCGTGTGCCCTTCGCGGTGCTCCGGTATCTGCGTGCTTCGGCATGCTTGTGATCCTGACATACATCCTCATAGCGCTCTTCGCGCCGCTGATAGCCCCTTTCGCAGAGCGCGAGATCGTCGGCGCGCAATTCCTGCCCTGGGATGCGACGCATATCTTCGGAACCGACAATCTCGGCCGTGACTTGTTCACGCGTCTTGTCTATGGCGCACGCAATACAGTCGGCATCGCCTTTGCCACTACAGCGCTAGCGTTTGTCGCCGGTTCCGCACTCGGGCTTCTGGCCGCGGCTGTGGGAGGCTGGACTGACCAGGTTCTCAGCCGGATCGTGGACATCCTGATGGCGATACCCTCGCTGATATTCTCGCTTTTGCTGCTCACGATTTTTGGCACCTCCGTCGTCACGCTGGTGCTGGTGATCGCAATGATTGACTCAACGCGGGTGTTCCGGCTCGCGCGCTCGGTGGCGCAGAACATCGTGGTGATGGACTACATAGAAGCAGCGAGGCTGCGCGGCGAGGGGCTTTGGCGGCTGATCACGCGGGAGATCCTGCCTAATGCGATGGCCCCTCTGGTGGCCGAGTTCGGGCTTAGATTCTGCTTCGTCTTCCTGATGATCTCGGCCTTGTCTTTCCTGGGTGTCGGCATCCAACCGCCGACGGCGGACTGGGGGTCGATGGTTCGGGAGAACGCCGCGCTGATCACCTTTGGCGACGTCACGCCCCTGCTGCCGGCCGGTGCCATCGCGCTGTTGACCGTGGCGGTGAACTTCGTTGTCGATTGGATGCTGCACCGGGCCAGCGGGCTGAAGGAGTGAAGTGATGAAAGACACCAGTCAAAAGCCCGTGCTCCTCACCATGAGGGATATCCAAATCGAGGGGCGCTCTGATGAAACCTGGCTGCCGATCATCAAGGGTGTCGACATCACGCTGAACAAGGGCGAAGTGCTGGGGCTGATCGGCGAAAGCGGGGCGGGGAAGTCAACGCTCGGGCTGGCAGCGATGGGGTACACCCGCGACGGCTGCCGGATCTCGCGCGGCACGATCAACTTCGATGGCATCGACCTCAGGGCGGCGTCCAAACAGGAGCGGCGGAAGCTGCGGGGCAATCGCATTGCCTATGTCGCGCAATCGGCGGCAGCGAGCTTTAATCCGGCGCACCGGTTAATCGATCAATACAGCGAGGCGCCGGTGCAGCATGGTGTGATGGATCGGCGGGAGGCAGAGAGCGACGCCAGGGAACTGTACCGCCGCATGCGGCTGCCAAACCCCGCCGGGATCGGATTCCGTTATCCGCACCAGGTTTCAGGCGGGCAGCTGCAGCGCGCGATGACCGCCATGGCGATGTCCTGCAGGCCCGACCTGATCATCTTTGACGAACCCACAACAGCGCTGGATGTAACAACCCAGATCGAGGTTCTGTCCGCGATCCGGGATATCGTCGCGCAGTTCGATACAGCCGCGATCTATATCACCCATGATCTGGCGGTGGTGGCGCAGATGGCTGACAAGATCAAGGTTCTAAAGCGGGGGAAAGAAGTCGAAGAGGCCGATACACGCTCCATGCTGTCGCAGCCGAAGGAGCAATACACAAAGTCGCTCTGGGCGGTGCGGAGCTACGCCCGCGCCGCGCAGCCGCCGCCTGAAGAGGGTGAAACACCTGTGGTTTCAGTCAATTCGGTGACGGCAGGATATGGCGCGGTTGATGTTTTGAAGGACATCAGCTTCGACATCCACAAGCGCCGCACGGTGGCCGTGGTCGGGGAAAGCGGTTCGGGAAAATCGACGGCGGCGCGGGTGATCACCGGGCTTCTGCCCTCGCGGCGGGGGAAGGTGCTCTTTGATGGCAAGCCGTTGCCGCCTGATTACCGCAACCGCACCCGCGATCAACTGCGGCAGGCGCAGATGATTTATCAGATGGCCGATACAGCATTGAATCCAAAGCTGCGGCTCAGAGAATTGATCGGCCGGCCGGCACAGATGTATCTCGGGCTCAGGGGCAAGGCGTTGACCGAGCGGATCCGGGAACTTCTCAATCTGATCGAGCTTGACCCGGATACTTTCATCGACCGGCTGCCAGCGGAACTATCCGGGGGGCAGAAGCAGCGCGTCGGTATCGCACGGGCCCTGGCGGCCGAGCCGAAATTCATCATCTGTGACGAAGTGACCTCGGCGCTGGACCAGCTTGTGGCCGAGGGCATTCTGAAACTGCTCGACCGGCTGCAGTCAGAGTTCGGCCTTGCTTACATGTTCATCACCCACGACCTCGCCACTGTGCGTGCAATCGCGGATGAGGTGGTTGTGATGCAAAGCGGCTGCGTGATTGAGCAGGGGCCAAAGGACGAAATGTTCCGGCCGCCGCACGCCCCCTATACCGAGCTTCTTTTGTCGTCGGTGCCGGAGATGGACCCAGCCTGGCTGACGGGGCTGTTGCAAAAACGTTCTGAGGCGGCGGAATGAGTGCCGTGAAGGAGGATTGACGTGAAATTCCAGCCGAAAGCCAGCCACTTCATTGATGGCGATTATGTGGAGGATGCCGCCGGGACCCCGATCGAAGTGATCTATCCGGCAACCGGTGAGGTGATTGCGCAGCTTCACTCGGCCACTTCCGGGATCATTGAAAGGGCTTTGTCTTCTGCTCAGGCGGCGCAAAAGGCCTGGGCTGCATTGACGGGTACGGAGCGCGGCCGAGTCCTGCGCCGGGCTGCGGATATCATACGCGCACGAAACTTTGAGCTTTCGGTGATTGAGACGCATGACACGGGCAAGCCGATCCAGGAGACCACGGTGGCCGATGCGGCGTCAGGTGCAGATGCGCTGGAGTATTACGGCGGGCTTGCGGGAAGCCTCACAGGTGAACACATACCGCTCGCGGACGGCGACTTTGCCTATACGGTGCGCGAGGCCCTCGGCCTGTGCGTCGGGATCGGGGCCTGGAACTACCCAACCCAGATCGCCTGCTGGAAAGCGGCTCCAGCGCTCGCTTGCGGAAACTCGCTGGTTTTCAAACCCTCTGAGATGACGCCGCTTTCGGCCCTGAATGTCGCCGAGATCCTGGTTGAGGCCGGGGCTCCCAAGGGCATTTTCAATGTCGTGCAAGGCTATGGGGAGGTGGGCGCGGCCCTGGTGACGGATCCGCGCGTTGCCAAGGTTTCGCTGACCGGTTCCGTTCCCACCGGCCGCAAGGTCTATGCGGCAGCGGCGGAGGGTATGAAACATGTCACTATGGAGCTTGGCGGCAAGTCGCCCTTGATCGTCTTTGATGACGCGGACCTTGAAAATGCGGTGTCCGGTGCGATCCTGGGCAACTTCTATTCTTCTGGTCAGATCTGTTCCAATGGGACCCGGGTTTTTGTGCATACGCGGATCAAAGAAGCTTTTTTGCAGCGGCTTTCGGAACGGCTTGCGCTGGCCAAGATTGGCGATCCAATGGATCCGCTTGTAAACTTTGGCCCAATGGCCAGCGCGCAGCAGATGGAAATCGTGAAGAGCTTTATTGCCAAGGGCAAGGCCGAGGGCGCGCGTCTCGTTTATGGGGGGGAACCGTTGGACCGGCCCGGTTACTACCTGCAGCCCACAGTGTTTGCCGACGTGACTGACGGGATGATCATCGCCCGTGAAGAAATCTTTGGACCGGTCATGTCGGTTCTTGAATTTGACAGTGAAGATGAGGTGATGACACGGGCCAATGCCACCGATTTCGGCCTGGCTGCGGGTGTCTTTACCAGGGACCTTACCCGTGCGCACCGTGTTGCAGCCGGTTTTGAAGCAGGTACCTGCTACATAAACACCTACAATCTCTCTCCTGTCGAGGCGCCCTTCGGAGGCTCTAAGATGTCCGGCGTAGGGCGTGAAAACTCTAAGCTTGCGATCGGCCATTACAGCGAGCAGAAGACGGTCTATGTTTCGATGAATGATGTGCAGGCGCCTTATTGACGGCGCTTAATGGTGCAGCTTTCGGTTTAGCTGCTTGTTAGCCCTTGAGGCTGCTGCACGACTGGCATGCGCAGAAAACTTCCACCCTGGCGGGGCGCCGGAAGTGCAGATCTGTCCGGGTTGTGTTAGGATGGAGAAGAGCAGGCGGCGGGCACCGGCTGCCCGGTATGTTCACCAGTATTTTGATGCAAAGGAGGATGGTCATGAATCGTCTTCTAACGGTCACCTCAGCGGCTGCAGCTTGTTTAGGCTTTGGAGTGCTGCCTGCCGGGGCCGAATTGAAATTCAGCAACAATTCCGGCGGCTATGTTGAAATCTACGGACAGTTCAACCCGGCCATCATTTCGGCCGATGACGGGCAGCAGACCGAAACCAACCTTCTGGACAACGACCTGTCGCGCTCCCGGGTCGGGCTGCGCCTCATCCAGCCCATGGGCAGCAATACCTTCGGATTCCGCTTCGAAACCGGACTGGGGTTTCCGAACTCAACCGAGGTGAACCAGCTTGGATCAAATTACAGCGGCTGGACGCGGGCGGATCTGCGTCATGTGGACTTCTGGTTTGAGGGCGGCTGGGGCAGGTTTTCGGCCGGGCAGGGCAGCATGGTGGCTGACGGGGCGGCGGAATCTGACCTCTCCTATGCTGGGACGGCGCTTTATTCCTATACGGTGGATACCAACGCGGGCTTTCTGTTCCGGGATACGGGCGGAATGCTGAGCGGCCCGGCGCTCGGTAATGCCTTTGGCAATCTGGACGGCGCCCGCCGCGGCAGGATCCGCTATGACACGCCCGATTTCAACGGCTACTCCGCCGGTGTGGCCTGGGGGCAGAACATTCTCTCTTCCTCAGACGATGCCGACTACTATGACATCGGCGTGTTTTACGGACAGGAGCTTGGATCCTCCGAGGTCCGTGCCTCGCTTGGATATCAGGTGCGCGACGACAACGGGGCCGAGCGCTCGGACATCCTGGGGTCGGCCTCTGTTCTGCTGGACAATGGCCTCAGCTTCACAGTTGCAGGCGGCTCCCGGGATGACGACACGGCCGGTGCCAGCGACCCAAGCTACTTCTATGCCAAGATCGGCTATGAGAATGACTGGCTCGCTTGGGGAAAGACCGGGTTGGGTGTTCATTATTATGATGGCGAGGACTTCAATACTGCCGGTTCCAGTTCCAAAGGCTGGGGAATAGGGGCGGTTCAGAAGGTCGATAGCCTCAACACCGACATCTACCTCACCTACCAGGAATATGAGTATCAGGATGCCGCAGCAGCATATCAGGATCTGACAACTGTTGTTCTGGGCGCGCGCTGGAAATTCTGAACCCGGAGCGAAAAAAATCTGTGCGGAAATGCGGGCGGGTATGAGCATCGGCGAAGGGTTGCATGTGGTGCATGGCGCTTCTGCAGATTGTGCCGTGCCGTAAGTGATCCTGTTCACGCAGCTCTTTGAAAGAAAGCGGATTTTTGCCACCCTTATTTCCGTATGGGCGGATTTCCGCCTATCTTGCAACCCTGATTTTCGCCTGATTTTTCAACCCTGAAGCGGCAGAAATACACGTGCTAGCTCCTGTGCCAGGCAGCGGCCTCAGGGATGGAGAGGCACGCTGCCGACGGAACAGGAGACTCAAGAAAATGAGCACCAAATTTGCGGTTCGGGCAGGGTTTGCCTCGCTCGCGGCTGTCCTCGCGGCCCCGGCTTTTGCCGGCCCCACCTACACCACCGACAATGGCGGCAGCTTCCGCTGGTACGGGCAGTTCAACCCTTCCTTCCAGTCCTTTGATGATGGCCAGGAAGACTTTAACCGGCTGACCGACAACGCGGGGTCGAATTCGCGCATCGGTTTCTGGCTGGAACAAAGCTTTGGTGAAAACACCCTGCGGTTCAACTTTGAGACCGCTTTTGGCTTCCGCAGCTCTGATGGGGTCAGCCAGCTGACGACCGGCGATAACGTGAGCTGGAGCCGGACCAACATCCGCCACGTCGATTTCCAGTTCGACACTGCGCGCTATGGCCGTTTCTCTGCTGGTCAAGGCTCGATGGCAACAGACGGGATTACTGGTGCGGACTTCTCGGGCACCGGGCTGGGCGCGTCGAACTCGGTTGCCGATTCCGCGGGCGGTTATGCCTTCCGCACCGGCGCCGGCGCCCTGAGCACCGTGGATATCGGCGATGCCTTCACCGACCTGGATGGCGGCCGCCTGGGCCGGATCCGCTACGATTCTCCTGACTTCGCGGGTTTCACGGTTTCGACTTCCTACGGCACCGACATCCTGCAGGATGCCAATGACCGGGAAAGCTATGACATCGCGGTGCGTTATGCCAACGAAGAGGTTGGCGCCTTTGCCATCGACACCGGTTTTGGCGCATCTTGGACCGAGCAGACCGGCCGCGAAGACCGCCGCGATATCTCCGGCTCCTTTGCTGTGCTGCACAAGGCAACCGGGCTGTCGCTGAATGTGGCTGCAGGTGAGCGCGACATCGCAGGTTCCTATGCTTATGCCAAGCTGGGTTACAAGGCAGATCTGATTGCCGCTGGCTCCACCGCCTTCTCGGTCGACTACTATGACGGCTCCGACATGGTGACCGCAGGCGACAGCGCGGAATCCTGGGGCGTGGCCGCGGTTCAGAAGATCGACAGTCTGAATGTCGAAACCTATCTGGCCTACCGCGACTATTCCTATTCCGATAACAGTGCCACCACATACCAGGATGCCAATGTGATCCTGGCCGGCGCGCGCTGGAAGTTCTGATCAACTAATCCCTCGGTTTCAGAACGGAAACACGTCCCATCCGGGGCGTGTTTCTTGGTTTCCGGAGGCCAAAATTACGCGGAAAAATCATTGGAAACCTGCCGATTCCGCAGCGAAGCGGGCAATGCCTCTTGCGCCGCCGCCTTTGTCCACATAGAAGACCGCAAATTGTCTGGGGGCGCCTGCGTGCATGCGCTCCGAATCTCTTATGGGGAATATGATGCAGGTCACCGAGACGCTGAACGAAGGTCTGAAACGCGGCTACGCCATCACCGTCACCGCTGACGAGCTGGCAGAGAAGGTCAACGAGAAGCTCGCCGAAGCGCAGCCGGAAATCGAAATGAAAGGTTTCCGCAAAGGCAAGGTGCCGATGGCACTGCTGAAAAAGCAGTTCGGCCAGCGCCTGATGGGCGAAGCGATGCAGGAAGCCGTCGACGGCGCCATGAACAAGCACTTCGAAGACAGCGGCGACCGTCCGGCCATGCAGCCCGACGTCAAGATGACCAACGAAGACTGGAAAGAAGGCGACGACGTCAACGTCGAGATGTCCTACGAGGCGCTGCCGGAAATCCCCGAAGTCGACTTCTCCGGCGTCGAGCTGGAAAAGCTGGTTGTGAAGGCTGAGGACGAAGCTGTCACCGAGGCGCTGACCAACCTGGCGGAAACCGCCAAAGAATTCGAAGCCCGCGAAGACGGCGCTGCAGCCGAAGACGGCGACCAGGTCGTGATCGACTTCCTGGGCAAGGTCGACGGCGAAGCCTTTGAAGGCGGTGCAGGCGACGACTATCCGCTGACCCTGGGCTCCAACTCCTTCATCCCCGGCTTCGAAGAGCAGCTGGTCGGCACCAAAACCGGTGAAGAAAAAGACGTGAACGTCACCTTCCCGGAAGAATACGGTGCAGAACACCTGGCCGGCAAAGACGCTGTCTTCACCTGCAAGGTGAAAGAAGTGAAAGCGCCGAAAGCTGCCGAGATCGACGACGAGCTGGCGAAGAAATTCGGCGCCGACGATCTGGAGGCCCTGAAAGGCCAAATCACCGAGCGTCTGGAAGCCGAGTATGCCGGAGCCGCCCGCGCTGTGATGAAGCGCGCGCTGCTGGACAAGCTGGACACCCTGGTCTCCTTCGACCTGCCGCCGTCGCTGGTGGAAGCCGAAGCCAAGCAGATCGCGCACCAGCTGTGGCACGAGGACAACCCGGAAGTGGAAGGCCACGACCACGGTGAGATCGAAGCCACCGACGAGCACAACACCCTGGCCGAGCGCCGCGTGCGCCTGGGCCTGCTGCTGGCCGAGCTGGGCCAGAAAGCCGAAGTGGAAGTGACCGACGCCGAGATGACCCAGGCGATCATGGCGCAAGCCCGCCAGTACCCGGGCCAGGAACGCCAGTTCTTCGAGTTCATCCAGCAGAACGCTCAGATGCAGCAGCAGCTGCGCGCGCCGATCTTTGAAGACAAGGTTGTCGACCACATCGTCGAGCAGGCGAAAGTGGAAGAGAAAGAAGTCTCCAAAGACGATCTGCAGAAAGCTGTTGAGGAGCTGGACGAGGAGTAATCCTCCAGGCGCTCAGAGTAACGGAAAGGCCGCCTTCGGGCGGCCTTTTTCGTTGTGGCTGGCAAGGGGGTTACAGGATGATCCGTTCCTGCAGCCACAAAAGCGATGGGTAAGCGGCCAGCCAGATCCAGAAGAACCGGTTCAGCCCGAACAGGCAGGCATTGGCCAGATGGAACAGGGCAGCAGTGAACAGGGCAATGATCAGCGTTTCGCGGCTGAACAGGGCCAGCGGAAAGAAAACTTCGAAAAGCATCACCGCCCAGCCCATGCACCACAGCAGCCGGGGACGGTTGGCATAGGCGCGCAAGGATTCGCTGACGGGATAGGCTGAGAAGCGGAACACATCCTGCAAGGCGCGGCCGGACCGCCATTCGGGGTTCACGATCTTCACTTGGCCGGAGATGAAATAGCAAATCACCAACTGGCCTGCGAGGTAAGCAAAGGCATATTCCTGCCACTGCTCAGACGGCAGCCAGCGGGCGGCGGTAAGGCAGCAGAGGACCAGCAGGCTCATCTTGTCGCTGCCGCCGTTGTACGGCCCCTGGAAACGCTGCAGATGCAAGAGGCCCAAGGCCACCAGCCCCAGCAGGACCCATGGCGTGGCAACGCCCATCAGCAACAGGCCGCTGAGTAAGAGGCGGGGCCCGTGAATGATCTGCTCGTTGCGGAATCCCGTCATATGCTCAAGGCTTTGCAGCAGAAAGGCAAAGCCCAGCAGGATTTCGGTGGTGCGCAGTGCCAGCTCAAGTGTCATGCAGCAGCCCGTCCGGTCATCCGGTGCGGTCCGGACTGATAGGTAACGGCTTTCACCAGGTCACCGTCGGCATCCCGGTCAATGAAAACGAGTCGGAAGCGGAGGTAGGCTGGTTTGTCCGCGTCCGGCAGCGAGCGGTTCAGTTCCGATGCAATCCGGCGCAGGATTTCCTGCTTGCTGTGTTCGGTCGGCGTGAGCGTGAGCCGTTCTGCGCAGCTGACCAGGAACAGACCTTCATTCCAGCGCGGGTTCCACAGCATCCGTTTCGCCATTGCCACGAGGGAGAGATGCTGCGGACGCGGGCGGAACTCCTGCCAGGCACCGGGTTCAGCGGTTTCGCTTTCCAGCAAAGCCCATTCCACCCTGGGCGACGGGTCGACCGCTTTGAAAAAGCGCCAGGAAGGCATCAGTGCCGGCAGCAGCAGTTTGATCAGGTTCAGCATGGCACCAGTAAAACGCCTGCTGATTACAATTCCCCTAAAATGCGCCGGTCCCGAGAGGCTCCCGCCCGACCTTGCACCTTTCCTGGAAAGGCGCGCGTCCTGTTGGGCGCTGCAGGGCGGTCCAATCCGGGTATCAGGGCCTCAGGCCGGTTTCCTTCAGCATGCCGCGGCGTTTGGCTTCGTGATAGTAGCCCCGGGAGTAGTGCTTGACCGCCTGATCCTGGCTGCCATCCGAAATCAGCCAGGCGCCGCGCAGGTACTTCACTGCGTATTGCAGGTTAGTGTCCGCATCCAGCAGGTCCTTGGGCTGGCCCTGGAACCCCATGGACCGCGCGGTTGCAGGCAGGATCTGGAGCAGCCCGTAATAAGGCCGGTTCACAGCCCAGGGCCGGTGGGTGCTTTCACGCACCGCCAGCCTGTGAACCAGGCTGCGCGGCACTTCGTAGTGATCCGCCCAGTGATTGATCTTCCGCCTCAGCTCTGGCGTCTCATTGGGAAAGAGAGGCGGATCATAGGCAGGCGGCGGAGCGTCGGCGCGGCTGCCGCACGCGGTCAGTGCGCCTGCGGCAAGGATCAGGGACAGCAGTGCCCGGCGTTTCATCAGGCCTCCAGCGGGTTGTGGATCGGGGTCTGCGGCCAACCTACAGACGGGCGCCGGAGCTGCAACCGGATCACTTTTGCAGCGGCGCTTTTTCTCTCAAAACGCTAAGGGTACTGACAAGCCGGATCATAGGTGCCTGCAGGGATGGGTGTCCGGGATTTGTGTCAAACTTTAACATCAATACAATTGTTAATTAGGTTTAAACACTACATGTTGGGGGTGCGCATTGAGGCAGAAACAACCCTCAGGGCAGTTTGCCCCTCACGCCTGTGGGGCAGCTGACCAAGTCGGGCAGAGGGGACCGCGGCTGTTTCCCAATTTTCCGCGGTCCCTATAAGCGCTTCCAGTTTCAGCAAAGCCGAAGCCGGGTCAGCCGGAGACCGGATGGCCCTTGTCCTGCATGCATTGCACAAGGTAGCGGCGCTGCGCCTCCTTGACCTGAGCGTCGCCGACGGCTGCGCCTGCCATGGCGCCTACGATCGCTCCGGCCAGAGCCTTGTCGGGAACATTGTCACCGCCTGCAGCAATGCCGCCGGCTATCGCGCCGCCGACCCCGCCAAGCACGGCGGATTGTCCAGTGTGACGGCCACCAACCTGGCGGGCCTGCTCCCGGCAATAGGCCAGGTCCGACTCGTATCCTGGGCCGGCAGCCGCGTAGAGCGAGAGCGGCGCATCAATGGAAGGGGTTTCGCAGGCTGCGAGCAGCGTGCAGGCTGATATAGAGAGAGAAAG
>JBFOLS010000609.1:0-7507 GCA_040830225.1 Leisingera sp. | reverse complement strand
CGCGGCAAATACGCCGCAAACGGGGTTTGACTTGGCGCAGGCGTTCTTGCCGGGCCATTGTTTAAGTTCTATTTGACCTGCATCAATGTTGCGCACCTTTGCCGGGGCGTATGCAGTTGATCGAAAGGGGCGCCTGCGGTAGTCATTCGGGAACGTGAATGTGGCCGCACTGCCGGAAGGCCGTGCCCTTTACACAGCCCGCGTGCCCTGGGGGGACGCTTGAAGCCATGGAGATGCCGGTGGACTATACCGCGAAACTGGACGCAGCGATTGCCAGCCTGCACGAAGAAGGCCGTTACCGGACCTTCATCGATATCGAGCGCAAGAAGGGCCACTTCCCGCATGCGGTCTGGACCCGTCCGGACGGCAGCCAGCAGGACATCACCGTCTGGTGCGGCAACGACTATCTTGGCATGGGGCAGAACCCGGTGGTGCTGCAGGCGATGCATGACGCCATCGACTCGACCGGTGCAGGATCGGGCGGCACCCGCAATATCTCGGGCACCACGGTTTACCACAAGCAGCTGGAGGCCGAACTGGCCGACCTGCACGGCAAGGAAGCGGCACTGCTGTTCACATCCGCCTATATCGCCAATGACGCGACGCTGAGCACGCTGCCCAAGCTGTTCCCGGGGCTGATCATTTATTCCGACGCGCTGAACCATGCCTCGATGATCGAGGGCGTGCGCCGCAACGGCGGTGCCAAGCGCATTTTCCGCCACAACGACGTGGCGCATCTGCGCGAGCTGCTGGAAGCCGACGATCCCAAGGCGCCCAAGCTGATTGCCTTTGAATCGGTTTACTCGATGGACGGCGATTTCGGCCCGATCGAAGAAATTTGCGATCTGGCCGATGAATTCGGCGCACTGACCTATATCGACGAAGTGCACGCGGTTGGCATGTACGGCCCCCGCGGCGGCGGCGTCACCGAGCGCGACCGGCTGGCGCACCGCATCGACATCATCAACGGCACCCTCGCCAAGGCTTATGGCGTAATGGGCGGCTATATCGCCGCCTCGGCCAAGATGTGCGATGCGATCCGTTCTTATGCGCCGGGTTTCATCTTCACCACTTCGCTGGCGCCGTCGGTGGCAGCAGGGGCCGCGGCCTCGGTTGCCTATCTGAAAGATGCGCAGGACCTGCGCGACAAGCACCAGGATCAGGCCAAGGTTCTGAAACTGCGCCTGAAAGGGCTGGGCCTGCCGATCATCGATCACGGCAGCCACATTGTGCCGGTCATTGTCGGCAATCCGGTGCATACCAAGGTGCTCTCCGACCACCTGCTGGAGGACTACGGGATCTACGTGCAGCCGATCAACTTCCCGACCGTGCCGCGCGGCACCGAGCGGCTGCGCTTCACCCCGTCGCCGGTGCACGGCCCCAAGGAAATCGATGCGCTGGTCCATGCGATGGACGCATTGTGGTCGCATTGTGCGCTGAATCGTGCCGAACTTGCCGGTTAACATACTGATCAGTGTAAATTTACTCTGAGTGTGTTACCGTGTTGTCAATCAATGAGTGGATTTGAGTCGCATCTGTGATTCTTTCACCACTCAGAATGGATTGCGGCAGGCATAGATGGGACGGCAGGCATGATCGGGCGCTTCACCCGCAAGCATGAAGAGCATGGAGAGGTCGTGGAGCCGAAGGGGTTCGACGATTTTGAGCTGAAGCTTGGCGACGTGATGCGCGGCGAACGGGCGACAATGGGCAAATCGCTGCTCGACGTCCAGCGCGAGCTTAGGATCAAGGCCTCTTACATCGCGGCCATCGAAAACTCCGACCCGTCTGCTTTTGACACACCCGGCTTCATTGCCGGGTATGTGCGTTCTTATGCCCGCTATCTGAATATGGATCCAGAGCAGGCGTTTCAGGACTTCTGCACCGAAAGCGGCTTTGCCGTGGCCCACGGCATGTCGGCCGAGGCCTCGAGCCGCAGCAAGCATGGCAGCGCGCCGGCGGCCTCTGCAACCGGTCTTGGCGGCGATGCCTTTGCTGCGCCCAATACCCCCTTTATCCCGGCGCCCGGAAATTTTCTCAGCCAGATCGAGGCGCGCGCGGTTGGCTCGCTGATGGTGCTGGCGGCGCTGATCGGCGGCATCGGTTACGGCGGCTGGTCGGTGCTGAAGGAAATCCAGCAGGTGCAGTTTGCGCCTGTTGACCAGACCCCGGCGGTGCTGGCGGATCTAGATCCGCTGAGCAGCGCGGTGCTGGAGGTGGCTGAAGGCGCCAAGGATCCGGCGGCCGAGGCACTGGACCGGCTCTACCGGCCGCAGGCGCTGGATGTGCCGGTGCTGGTGGCGCGTGATGCACCGATTTCGACCCTGGACCCCTCCATGCTGGGCAATTTCACTGCGCCCGAGCTGCCGAGCGTTGTCCTGGCCGAGGCAAGCCTGTCTTATGAGGAAGAAGCGCTGCAGGCGGTGCCGCAGGTGGTGGCTGAGGTTGAGCCGGGCGTAGAGATGGTGGCGGTGCGCCCCTCCTGGGTGCAGGTCACCGCAGCCGACGGCAGCGTGATCCTGGAAACCATTATGGACGCAGGCCAGCGTTTCGAAGTGCCGCTGACCGAGGACGCACCGCGGCTGCGCACGGGTGAAAGCAGCGCCATCTATTTCGCCGTGAACGGCGCACATTTCGGCCCGGTGGGCGCGCGCGGTCAGGTGTCCAAGAACATTGAGCTGTCGATGGATGCGATCACCGGCCGGTTTGAACTGGCGGACCTGAGTGATGGCCGCAACGAAGCGCTCGCCACGCTGGTAGCTGAGCTGCAGGCGCAGCAGCCCGCCGAATAAGCAGCCCTTTTGTGATACCTGCATGATATCGCCGCGCCTGCCATTGCAGGGGCGCCGGTCTGCACGTATCTAGGCGTCAACAGGATCCAGCCGGGACGCATAAACTCATGTCGATGAACCACATCCGCCCCTGGCGCCATATCGAGCGCCGCAAGAGCCGCCAGATCCATGTGGGCAATGTGCCGGTCGGCGGCGATGCCCCGATTGCGGTGCAGACCATGACCAACACGCTGACCACCGATGTGGCGGCAACTGTGGCTCAGGTTCAGGCCGCGGCCGAGGCGGGGGCCGACTTGGTGCGGATCTCGGTGCCGGATGAGGCCTCGTCCAAGGCGCTGAAGGAGATCGTGCGCGAAAGCCCGGTGCCGATCGTTGCCGACATTCATTTCCACTACAAACGCGGCATCGAGGCGGCTGAGGCGGGTGCCGCCTGCCTGCGCATCAACCCGGGCAACATCGGCGATGAAAAACGCGTGGCCGAGGTGATCAAAGCGGCCCGCGACCACAATTGCTCGATCCGGATCGGCGTCAACGCTGGCTCCTTGGAAAAGCACCTGCTGGACAAATACGGCGAGCCCTGCCCGGAGGCGATGGTGGAGTCAGGCCTCGACCATATCCGCATCCTGCAGGACCACGATTTCCACGAGTTCAAGATTTCGGTGAAGGCCTCTGACGTCTTCATGTCCGCCGCCGCCTATCAACAGCTGGCTGAAGCCACCGACGCGCCGATCCACCTCGGCATCACCGAGGCGGGCGGCTTTGTCTCCGGCACCATCAAGTCAGCCATCGGCCTGGGCCAGCTGTTGTGGATGGGCATCGGCGACACCCTGCGCGTCAGCCTGTCCGCCGACCCGGTGGAAGAGGTGAAAGTCGGCTTCGAAATCCTCAAATCCCTCGGCCTGCGCCATCGCGGCGTCAATATCATCTCCTGCCCCTCCTGCGCGCGGCAAGGGTTTGACGTGATCAAGACGGTGGAAACGCTGGAAGAGCGGCTCGCCCATATCCATACCCCGATGAGCCTCTCGATCATCGGCTGCGTGGTCAACGGTCCGGGCGAGGCGCTGATGACCGATGTCGGCTTTACCGGCGGCGGCGCGGGCAGCGGCATGGTCTATCTGGCGGGCAAGGCCAGCCACAAGATGTCCAATGAGCAGATGGTCGACCACATCGTCGAAGAGGTCGAGAAAAAGGCCGCCCGGATCGAGGCGGCCCAGGATGCAGCGGAGTAGGGTGCCCCTACGCCTTGCAGCTTCTTTCTGGTTAAAAATACTCCGGGGTCCGGGGCGGCGCCCCGGCTCCACCGGTTCAACTCAACGTCTCAGCTGCGCTGATCGCGGATCTCCGCCACCATGATTTCCATCTGATCGGCGGGCAGGTAGCCGCGCAGAAGTTCATTGCCCAGGACGAATGTCGGGGTGCCGGAGATTGCCATCCGCTGGGCCAGCGCCCGGGTTTGGCGCAGTTCGGCGGTGACCTCTTCGCTGTCCATCTTGGCAAGGATGGCCTCGGCATCCAGGCCCAGACCATCGGCAAGACGGCGCAGGGCAACTTCGTTCGGCTCGGAACCGAAGTCGATCAGCGCGTCATGCACCTGCTTGTAGGCCTCATCCCCGGCCACGTGTTTGGCCGCCACGGCAAAGCGCGAGGACAGCACCGAGGCTTCTCCGAGGATCGGGAACTCCTTGATCACCAGCCGGATGTTTCCGTCGCTCTCCAGAAGTTTTGCCACTTCCGGCGCGGCGCGGCGGCAGTAGCCGCAGCGGTAATCCATGAATTCGACCAGGGTAATGTCGCCGTCCGGGTTGCCGCCCACCCAGGAGTAGCCGTCGTTCTGCAGCTCTTCCAGATTGTCGGCAACCAGAACGTCGTCACGCGCCGCCTCGGCCTGCTGCTGACGCTGTTCCAGCAAGTCGACGGCTTCCAGGATCAGCTCCGGGTTGGCCAGGATGTATGCGCGCACCTCATTGCCAAAGGCCTCGCGTTCGGCCTCGGACATTGCGTTGATGTCAAAAGCCTGGGCCGGGGCTCCCAGCAGGGCGAGGGCGGTGACAGCCGCCGTGGCGGCGCGGGTGAAAGGCTTCATTTGCGTCTTTTCCTTTTTTGAGCTTGTTCATAGGCCGTCAGCACGTCCTGCGCCCGGCGCGCAGCGGCGGAGCCGGCAGGCAGCAGGGCTACGGCCCGCTTGGCATGGATTCCGGCGTCATCCAGACGCCCTTGCAAGGCGTAGCGCTCGGCGGTGACCAGAGCGGCCATGCCGGTTTGCCCTGTCTTGGCATAGGCCAGCGACATGTCCCGCAGCAGCACCGTGTTGCGAAAGTCGATGGCGCGGGCCTTTTCCATAGTCTTGAGCGCCGCCTTCGGCTGACCTGCTGCCAGCTGCGCCCGGCCGTAACCCGTCAGGACCAGCGGGTCGCGGGGGGCCAGGCTGACAGCCTTTCCATAGGCGGCCAAGGCGCCGCTCCACTGGCGGTTCTCGATCAGGATCTGGCCTTTCATCTCGTGATAGAAAGGATCGGAGGGGCGGGCGGCCAACGCGCGGTTCATGGCGCGAAGCGCCTTTTTCAGGTTCCTCTGACGGTGATAGGCGGCGGCCTCGCGCATCAGGCGCACGTCCTTGAACTGCTCTTCGCGCACCCGGCGCATGGTCCATTTCGGCGCCCGGGTAAAGGCGGACAGTTTACCGCGCACCCGGGCAAACCAATAGCTCGCCTCGGCACTGGTCTGGCCTTTGTCCCCATGCGCTGCAAGATAGGCCTGGGCGGCGCGGATGCGGTCGCGGCTCAAGGGGTGGGAGCGGGTGTAGGGGTCCTGGCTGGACGCGCTCAGCACTTCCTGGCCCGCGAACGCCCGGTGCAGGTCGACCAGCCCTTGCGGGCTGATGCCTGCCCGGTTCAGGTAATCCGCCGCCGAGCGGTCGGCTGAGCTTTCTTCGGCGCGGGTGTGGGCCAGGAAGCCGCGCAGGGCGGAGTTCTGGGTGCCGATGGCGATGCCACCGGCGGCCTCGCCGGCGCCGGCCGCTGCGGCCAGCACCGCAAGGGCCACGCCCAGGCCCGCTGCGCTGTTCGCGGAGCGCAGGTTCTGCATCCGCCGGGCCAGATGGCCATTGGTGATATGCGCGGCTTCATGGGCAATCACCGCCTGCAGCATCTCGGGGCTGGTGACCTTCAGGATCAGCCCGTAATGAACGAAAATCGTTCGTGAATCGATGACAAACGCATTGAAGGATGAATCGTTCACCAGCAGGATGCGGACCCGCTTTGCGTTAAGGCCCGCGGCCTGCAGAACGGGGGCCGCCAGCTTATTCAGCCCGTGTTCGATATCGGGGTCGCGCAGCAGCGAAATGGACGCCGCCTGCGCCGCGCCGGCCGAAAATGTGAACAGCGCACAAAGCAGCAGAGCCGGGATTGACGCCAGCCGGAAGAAACGGTCAAAACTCATGCGCGCACCATGGGAGATCAGCATGCGAAACTCAACCCGGTCAGAGGTCGATCCCTTCATTGTGATGGACGTGATGGAGGCCGCCCGCAAGGCCGAAGAAGCCGGACGCCACGTCATCCATATGGAGGTGGGGCAGCCGTCGACCGGGGCGCCCTCGGGGGCGCTGAAGGCGCTGGCGTCTACGCTTGATAACAACGCGCTGGGGTACACGGTTGCTCTGGGCCTGCCGGCGCTGCGCAAGCGGATCGCGCAGATGTATGGCGAATGGTACAACGTCGATCTGAACCCGGAACGGGTGATTGTGACGCCGGGCTCCTCCGGCGCGTTTCTGTTGAGCTTCACGGCCCTGTTTGACAGCGGCGACCGGGTCGGGGTCGGGGCGCCGGGCTATCCCTCTTACCGGCAGATCCTGAAGGCGCTGGGGCTGACGCCCGTTGATATCCAGACCGCGCCGGAAAACCGGCTGCAGCCGGTGGCAGCGGATCTGAAGGGGCAGGACCTGGCGGGTCTGATGGTGGCCTCGCCTGCCAATCCGACCGGCACCATGCTGGATCATGCGGCGATGGGCGCGCTGATCGACGCGGCGCGGGACGAGGGTGCCAGCTTCATCTCGGATGAGATCTATCACGGGCTTGAGTACGAAGCGAAAGCGGTGACTGCGCTGGAGCTGACCGATGAATGCTACGTGATCAACTCCTTCTCCAAGTTCTTCTCAATGACCGGCTGGCGTGTTGGCTGGATGGTGGTCCCCGAGGATCATGTGCGGGTGGTAGAGCGGATTGCTCAGAACATGTTCATCTGCGCCCCGCATGCAAGCCAGGTGGCGGCGCTGGCGGCGATGGATTGCGAGGACGAACTGCGGGAGAACCTGGCGGTCTACGCAAAGAACCGCCAGCTGATGCTGGAGGGCCTGCCCAAGGCTGGGTTCAGCAAGATCGCGCCGCCGGACGGGGCGTTTTATGTCTATGCCGATGTTTCGGACCTGACCGGCGACAGCCGCAGCTTTGCCGCGGAAATACTTGAAAAGGCTGGGGTTGCGGTGACGCCGGGGCTGGACTTTGACCCTGTGCGCGGCGCCGCGACGCTGCGGTTCTCCTATGCCCGCTCAACCGCCGATATTGAGGAAGGCCTGGCGAGGCTGGCGAAATTCATGAGCGAAAGGGGCTGATCCCAGAAGGCGGATTTTCAATCCGGGCGGAATTGCCTAGTCTGCGGCCAAAATCAAGAACCGGGGTTCGGGCATGGGCAGACTGCTTTCCTTCATCACGCTGATCTGG
>JBFOLS010000608.1:0-2341 GCA_040830225.1 Leisingera sp. | reverse complement strand
TCAGCACGTTCTGGCCGCAGATCAGCGCGCCGGAGGCGCCCAGCGCCTTGCCGCAGGTGTGCAGGGAAAGGACATTGGGGCGGTGCGCAATATCATGTGCCAGCCCGCGCCCCAGCTCGCCGAACACGCCGGAAGAGTGCGCCTCATCCACCACCAGCACGGCACCTTCGGCATCTGCCAGCACCAATAAGGCGTCCAGCGGGGCAAGGTCGCCGTCCATGGAATAGACCGCTTCCACCGCAATCCAGACCTGACCCTCGCCGCCATCAGCACGCCAGGACTTCAGAACCCGCGCGGCGTCTTCCACGTCTCCATGGGCAAAACTGCGGGTTTCAGCCCGGCCCAGCCGCATCCCGTCATGGGTGCTGGCATGGATCAACGCGTCATAGAGCACCAGATCGCCTTGCTGCGGCAAAGCAGAAAAGATCGCCTGGTTGGCATTGAAACCGCCACCCATGAACAGCGCCGCCTCGGTACCGAAGAACTCCGCAGCTTCTTTCTCAAGTAGCTGATGTTCCGCGTCGTTGCCGCGCAACAGGCGCGAACCGCCTGCCCCGACGGGCACCCCGCGCGCCAGCGCATCCGCGGCGGCGGCACGCAGTACATCGCTGCCCGCCAGCCCTAGGTAATCATTGGAGGCAAAATCATGCCCGTCCCGCGGCATCAGCTGCCGGTAGCGCCCGCGCGTGCGCAGCGCTTCCAGCGACTTTTCATGCCTGGGGAAGGCGCCTGCCATCAGCGGCTGCCGTCACAGCCCGCGGCCATCGCGGTGATGCCCAGGCGGTCGAACAACTGCTGGTCCTTGTCCTCTTCCGGGTTGTCCGCAGTCAGCAGCGTGTCGCCCACAAAGATCGAGTTGGCACCGGCAAAGAAGCACATCGCCTGCATCTCGTCGGACATGTCGGTGCGGCCTGCGGACAGCCGGACGTGGGACTTCGGCATCAGGATACGGGCCAGCGCCACGGAGCGGACGAATTCGATCGGGTCCAGCTTCTCGACATTGGCCAGCGGCGTGTCGGCGATCGGGATCAGCATGTTGACCGGCACCGAGTCGGGGTGCACGTCCAGCGTTGCCAGCGCAAGCATCATGTCGATGCGGTCCAGCTGCTTTTCGCCCATGCCGACGATACCGCCGGAGCAGACCTTGATGCCCGCCTCGCGCACCCGGTTAAGGGTGTCGATACGGTCGGCAAAGGTGCGGGTGGTGATGATTTCAGAGTAGTAGCGCTCGGAGGTGTCGATGTTGTGGTTGTAGTAGTCGAGGCCGGCGTCCTTGAGACGGAACACCTGCTCTTCGTCCAGCATGCCAAGCGTCATGCAGGTTTCCATGCCGAGATCCTTGACACCTTGCACCATCGCCTCAAGCGCGGCCATGTCGCGGTCCTTGGGCGAGCGCCAGGCGGCGCCCATGCAGTAACGGGTGGCGCCGCCTTCCTTGGCTTTCTTGGCTTCGGCAATCACCCGCTGCACTTCGATCAGCTTGGAGGCCGACAACTGGGCGCCGTTGCGGGCCGACTGCGAGCAATAGGCACAGTCCTCGGCGCAGCCGCCGGTCTTGATGCTCAGCAGCTTGGATTTCTGCACTTGGTTTGGGTCGAAATACTGCCGGTGCACGGTGTGCGCCTGGAACAGCAAGTCCATGAATGGCTTGTTGTAAATCGCTTCCGCTTCCTCGCGGGTCCAGTCGGTGCGGATGGGTGCAGCGTCCAGCATGCTGTCTCCTGTTCTCGTAAACCTTTTGGCCATGCGCGGATGGCGTTGCACATTTTTATAGATAATTCTGCCGGCACCAATCAAGCACCAAAGCTGCACTGCAGCGATTTGCCCCAAGATGGCGCCGATAAGGCCAATACCGGACTGATATTAAGGCCAAAAAATAATCTACAAAGATTCCGGTTGACGCAAACCCCGTGCCTCCCCTAGCCCTATAGGCACGCAGGGGAGTCCCGCCAAGGGGACTGAGAGGCGTTTAGGTGCGGGGCAACCCAAGCCGGCGGCGCGACCCTTTGAACCTGACCCAGTTGATACTGGCGTAGGAAGCTAGGTGCGCATTGCCACGGGACCCGTACATCCCGCCAGCTGTGCGAAACTGAACAAGGGGCCCCGTACAGCCTCTGTTTCCCGAGCCAAACCTCATCTGGTGTCTTTTCTGAGTTTAGGCTTCGAGGAGCACCAAAATGAACGTCCCCAATCCCAAGATCACCACGGGCGGCCTGCCCGCGTCGCGCAAGATCTACGTGAGCGGCGATCGGTTTCCCGATATCCGCGTTCCGATGCGCGAGATCTCGGTCCACCCCACCGCCGGCGAAGAGCCGCTGCCGGTCTATGACAGCTCGGGCCC
>JBFOLS010000607.1:0-2014 GCA_040830225.1 Leisingera sp. | reverse complement strand
GGACCATCACGGCCTCAGCCGTGTCGCAGTGGTGGATTTTGACGTGCACCACGGCAATGGCACCCAAGACCTGTTGTGGGACGAACCGCGCGCGCTGGTGATCACCAGCCAGCAGATGCCGCTCTGGCCCGGTTCCGGCCGACCGGATGAAGACGGCGCCCACGGCAATATCCTGAACATGCCGCTGGTTCCGGGATCGGGCCGGGCAGAGATGCAGGCGGCTTATGAGGGCCAGGCCTTTCCGCGCCTGCGCGAGTTCAAGCCGGAGCTGATCATCATCTCCGCGGGCTTTGACGCCCACCAGGACGACCCGCTTGCCAGTCTCAACTGGGCCACCGCCGACTTCGCTTGGATCACTGCAGAGCTGTGCAAACTTGCAAGTGAATTGTGCCAGGGCGGTATCGTCTCGACTTTGGAAGGCGGATATGATCTGAACGCGCTGGCCGCGGCAACCCGCGCGCATGTGGAAGAATTGATGAAGGCACCGGCATGACTGAGACCCCCGTAGACCAGATGAGCTTTGAACAGGCGATGCGCGAGCTGGAAGGCGTGGTGGACCAGCTGGAGCGCGGCGACGTGGCGCTGGATGCCTCGATTGCTCTCTATGAGCGCGGCGCCGCGCTGAAGAAACGCTGCGAGGACGAGCTGAAGCGTGCCGAGGAAAAGGTCGCCGCGATCACGCTGGACGCAAACGGCACCCCCAAAGGCACCCAGCCGCTGGACGCCGGCTGAACCATGAATGCTGCCGCAGACATCCAAATGCGCCCCTTTGCGGAAGCGCTGAAAGACGCACAGGCCCGCATCACTGCGCATATGGGGATGCGGCTGGCAGGCGGTGACGAGCTGCACGCCGCGATGCGCTATGCCATCACCGGTGGCAAGATGCTGCGCGGGTTCCTGGTGCTGGAAAGCTCCCGTTTGCACGGTGTCCCGGCGGAGGCCGCAATCGAAGCCGCGCTCGCCATCGAATGCATCCACGCCTACTCACTGGTGCATGACGACCTGCCTAGCATGGACGATGACGACCTGCGCCGCGGCCAGCCCACCGTGCATAAGAAATGGGATGAGGCGATGGCGGTGCTGGCAGGCGACAGCCTGCAGACCTTTGCATTCGAACTGCTGGCAGATCCTAAGGTGGGTCCCCATGCGCTGACCCTGATCCGCGGTCTGGCGCAATCTTCCGGCAAGGACGGCATGGTCTCGGGCCAGATGCTGGACATTGCCGCCGAGACCGCGGCCGAACCGCTGACGCTGGAGCAAATCACCAAGCTGCAAAGCCGCAAAACCGGCTGCCTGATCGAATGGTCCGCCACCGCTGGCGCGGTGCTGGCCGGGAATGATCCGGCGCCTCTGCGGCAATACGCACGTGCCCTGGGCCTTGCCTTCCAAATCGCCGACGACATCTTGGATGTGGAAGGCGACGCGACCAAGGTCGGCAAGGCCGTGCGCAAGGATGCCGATGCCGGCAAGGCGACCTTTGTCTCGCTTCTGGGACTGGCAGAGGCGAAAACCCGCGCCAAAGACCTGTGCGAGGAGGCCTGCGATGCGCTTTCACCTTACGGTGAGGACGCCGCAACCTTGAAGGAAGCCGCGCGCTTCGTTATTTCGCGCGACAGCTAACCCCGCGCCACGCCGTGACGGCGCAGCCCAAGGAGACACCATGTCCGACAGGCCCCAAACCCCGCTTCTGGACCAGATCTCGCGCCCCGCGGATCTGAAGGGGCTGACGGATGCGCAGCTGGTGCAGGTTGCGCAGGAGCTTCGGCAGGAGACTATTGCTGCCGTCTCCGTCACCGGCGGCCATCTGGGCGCGGGCCTGGGCGTGGTGGAACTGACCACTGCGCTGCACGCGGTGTTTGACACGCCGCGCGACAAGGTGATTTGGGACGTCTCCCACCAGTGCTACCCGCATAAGATCCTGACGGGGCGCCGCGACCGCATCCGCACCCTGCGGATGAAGGACGGGCTCAGCGGTTTCACCAAGCGCTCCGAGTCGCCTTATGATCCGTTCGGC
>JBFOLS010000606.1:0-5449 GCA_040830225.1 Leisingera sp. | reverse complement strand
TCGGACCACGCCTGGCTGTGGAGCCGCGGCTATGAGGGCGGCGGGCCGCAGCTGGAGCTTTTGCGGCGGCTGGCGCACTGGATGATGAAGGAACCGGAACTGGAGGAAGAGGCGCTTTGGGCTGAGGCCGCGGGCCAGAAGATGCGTATTCTGCGGCGCACCCTGGCCGGCCAGACCGGACCGGTAACGGTGACCAACCCGGATGGCTCGATGGTGGAGCTGTCCCTGCGCCAGACCGCACCGGGGCAATGGGAAACCCGTTATAATGGGCCGGAGCCGGGGCTTTACCGGCTGGAAGAAGGCGGCGAGACGGCGGTGGCCGGGCTTGGGCCCGCGGCGCCGAAGGAATTTGAAGAAACCATTGCCACCGGCGAAATGCTGGCACCGGTGCTGGCGCCATTGCGTGGCGGGGTGGTACGGCTGGAGGACGGCATGCCGTCCCTGCGCAGCGTCCGGGCCGGCCGGCCGGCGGCAGGCCGCGGCTGGATCGGCCTTACCCCGCGCGACGCCTATGAGACCCTGTCAGTGAGCCAAGGCCCGCTTTTGCCCGCTTGGCTTGCACTGTTGCTGGCAGCGTTTTTCCTGCTGGCCGGCTGGCTGCGCGAGGGGCGCCGGTAACACGCTTCAACCACAACGAACCGCCCGGAGCGAAATTCTTCTGCTTTGCGCGCTGGCTGATCAGCTGCCTCCGGCAAAGACCCCTTATTCGGTGAAGGCTGCGTGAACCGACGGGTCTCCCGGCAGGCCCTTGTAGGTGACACTTACGCCGCCCTTGGTCTGCTCAGGCGGAACAAGCGGGCCGAATGAACCGACGGAGATCAGGTCGCCGGGCTTGAAGACGACCCCTTTGGAGGCCAGCCACAGGGCCGCATTCACCGGGTGGCCCATTGCGGCCGTCCCCGGCGCCTGCACCAGCACATTGCCAGCCCCGTCGCGCAGAGTGACCGACATCTCCGCCAGCATCCTGGCCATTGCCGCCGGGTCCTCAACCGTCACCGGAGCTCCCAGAACACCGCGTTTGCCCCCCACCCCCATTGAAGTGATCGTGACCGGAGTGATGGACTCTCCCTTGGCCAGCGCCAGATCCGGCAGCTCGATGAAGGGACGCACGGCGGCGATATGGGCCAGCGCCTCTTCCGGCGTTTGACCCGCATTGATCCCGGCATCCCCGACCACCAGCACCAGATCTGCCTCTACCCTGGGTACCGCGCCCCAAGGCATCCTGACCGTGGCGCCATCCTCCAGCATCATGCCCTCGAACAGCAGCCCCTGCACCGGCTCGTCCGCGCCGAAGCGTGCTTGGGCCGGCTGGCTGGTGAGGCCCGCCTTGTAGCCAATGACCTGCCCCAAGTGAGGCTCCAGTGCGGCGGCGAGCTTTGCCTGCGAGCAGAGCGCATCACCCATGCTGCCTCCGGGCGACAACGCCTTGGCCGGTGCCCCGGCAAGGTAGCTGGCGACAAACCCGGTAATTTCGGCATCGCTGGCGCAGGCGGCCCAGGCAGCAGGCGCAGCAAGGCTCACCATGCAGGCGGCACAAAGGATTCTCAGCATCCTGTTTCCTTCCGAAAGAATTCGATCAATCAACCCGCAGGTTAACCCGGTCCGAGCGGCCCGCACCATCGACAATCACCAGGCTGGAGAAGCCGGGGCCCGGGCTTGGGACAGAGAACTCGCGGCGCCGTTGCCCGGACAGGACCGGCTGGCCGTTGGCCAGCACCAGAAACGGCGCAGTGCCGCCGCGCAGTTTCAGGGTCAGGCTGCCGCCATCCAGTGCCAGCCGGGCGCCCTCGGGCGGAAAGATCAGTTCCGGGGCATCGCGGCTGCCTTCAAAGGCTGCCCCCCGCGGCCGGAAGCGCTGCAGCGGCGGCGGCAGTTCAGCGGAGCTGACAATCAGTGTTGCCGGCGGCGGCGGCGGCAGCGGATCGAGGGCCGGTTTCAAGCGGCCGAAGGCTTCGAACAGCACCGGGGCGGCGATATCGCCGCCAAAGATACCCGGCACCGGCGTGCCATCGGCGCGGCCCATCCAGATGCCGACCACATGGCGGCCGTCCCAGCCGACAGCCCAGGCGTCACGGTGGCCGTAGGAAGTGCCGGTCTTGTAGGCGACAGCCCCGGCACGCGCACCCGGCGGCACTGGCAGGCCGCGCAGGATGTCAGCGACCTGCCAGGCGGCCTCCGGAGAGATCAGGCGGGCTGCGGGCTGCGAGGCCCCGCCTTGCTTTACCCGCAGTCCTGGCCCCTGCCCGCCTGCCGCCAGCCCGGTGTAGAGCTGGACCAGATCCTGAAGGCTGACGCCAACCCCGCCCAGCGCCAGTGCCAGCCCGGGCGCGTCGCCCGGCAGCTGCGGCTGGGCGCCGCCGGCCCGCATCCCAGCCATCAGACGCGCAGGCCCCAGTTCCCGGGTCAGTTTCACCACAGGGATGTTGAGCGACAGCTGCAGCGCCTCGCGCACCCGGATGTCGCCGCGGAATTCCCCGTCGAAGTTTTGCGGCGCGTAACCTGCAAAATTCACCGGCCCGTCGTGGATCAGCGTCTCCGGATGCGCAAGCCCCTGATCGAAGGCCAGCCCGTAGACCAGCGGCTTCAGCGTCGAGCCCGGTGACCGCACGGCCTGTGTCATGTCCACATAACCGCGCCGCACAGTGTCGGAATATCCCGCAGAACCGACCATCGCCAGCACTTCGCCGGTCCGGTGATCGGCGGCAATCAGCGCAGCAGAGAGCCGTTCTCCGGTGGCGCTGGCGGCGTCACCAGCCAGCAGCTGCATCCGGGCCTGGAGTGCGCCGTCAATGGTCAGGCGGAGCTGCCGTTTACCCGGGTTCTCTGCCTTCATCCGGTCTGCCAGATGCGGTGCCAGGCGCGGGAAGGCCGCCATGCGGTGCGGCAGGGGTGCGCGCCGGGCCGCCTCGGCCTCCTCCACTGTCAGAACGCCCTGCCGCTGCATCCGCGCCAGCACCCGGTCGCGCGCCTGGCTTGCAGCTTCCGGAAAGCGGTCCGGGCGGCGGCGCTCGGGGGATTGCGGCAATGCCACCAGCAGCGCGGCCTCTGCAGGGGTCAAGCGTTTCGGCTCCTTGCCGAACCAGGCATAAGCAGCCGAACGGATCCCTTCGGCCGCGCCGCTGTAAGGCGCGTGAGTCAGGTAAAGGGTCAGGATCTCCTGCTTGCTGAGGCGCCGCTCCAGCGCCAGCGCCACCCGCATCTGCCGCAGCTTGCCGGCCCAGCGGCCGGTGCTGCCATCCTCCAGGAGGCGCGCCACCTGCATAGTGAGAGTCGAGCCGCCAGAGACGGCGCGCCCGTTCCACAGTGCCTGCCCGGCAGCGCGGAGCAAGGCAAACGGGTCCACGCCGGCATGGGAATGAAACCGTTTATCCTCGTAGCGCAGCAGCATGGCCAGGAAGCGCGGGTCGACCTGCTCCGGCTGTACTGCCAGGCGCCAGAGGCCGTCTTCAACCGGAAAGGCGCGCAGAAGCTTGCCGTTGCGGTCGAGAACCTCGGTGGAGGTTTCGGCGAGGGTGAGCGGCAGATCCGTGCGTTCAATCCAGGCGTCAAAGCTGCGCCATGCGGTGACGGCAGCAATAAGCAGGACAGCGAGAGCAGTCGCGTGCCATTTCAGCCTCCTGCCTGACTGGGGGGGCGGGCATTGCCCGTCCCCCCGAGGCCGGGCAATGCCTTTAGCGGATTTCAACCGGTGCCTCACTTCACGGCCACACGCCCGGCAGCAGTCCGCGCCCCGTAGGCGGGCCGGTACATGTCCTCAACCGAAGCCGCCGGATGGTGGAAGCTGCCAGGCGTCACCGCACGGGCGACATAGGCCAGCGTTACCGGCGCGGCCCCGCGCACGTCCACTGCGGCCAGGAAGCGGTCGCTTCGGAACTCGGCGTGACCTGCCTCGGAAAGGTTCAGCCAGTCCAGATCGCGCAGGTCGCCGGAACGCAGCAGGTTCGGGTTGTCGATCTCAAAGCCCGCGGGCAGCGGGTCATTGATCATCAGCCGGGCGCCGGTCTTCTCATGCGGGCTGACCCGCAGAACGGTGACGAAGCGCGCACCGGCCTGCACCGCCTGCACGTCCAGCGGCTGGCCCTCCAGCGTGTAATAGCTGCGGTCGATCGTGTAGCCGAAACCGCCGGCCTGGGGCGGCACCTCCGGAACGCCCAGCGTGGTCAGGGTGATCTCCGCCGTGCGCCCGCTGGCCGCGGTCAGGGCCAGTTCAGGAGCCTCAAGCCCGCCAGCAGCCTGCACAAACGGTCCATGAACCGGCTGACCGTTCAACAAGAGGCCAGACTCCTCCGGCCGCTGTGCCAAGGCGTGGGCCGCCATCAGTGTCCAGGCCGCTTCCTGGGTGGAGCGGCGGGTGGAAGCCTGCACGAGACGGGCCGACAGGCTGCTGCGGTCCACGGCCTCCGATCCGGCCTCAGCCGCCAGCGCCAGCACGCCTGCAGTGTCTCGCAGGGAAGTGCCGAAGTCGGCGCGCCAGAGGGAGGCATCACCGCGGCCGTTGACCTGCAGCATTTGGGCTGCGCGGGCGAACATCCGGTCCGCCCGGCGCTGATCGCCGTAAGCCGCCAGGGCAGCACCCAATTGGGCGGCAGCCAGCGGGGTTGCAAAAGCCCCGCCCTTCACATCCGCATAGTAGCGCAGGTCCCCCATCTGGGCGGCGCCCTCCCGGGCCAGCACCAGCAGCGCATAGGCGATCTCCTCGCCGCCCCTGTCAAAGTCGGAGGCGTAATTGATGCGGTTGCGCAGATTGTCCATCGCCTGGGCAAAGGCCTGCTGCGGCACCTCATACCCTTGGGTGCGGGCGCGGCTGAGGAAGTCGCTGGCATAGGCGTCGAGCCAGACCTCACCACTGTCCGCCCGCCACATGCCGAAGGCGCCGCTGGGGGCCTGGCGGGTCAGCACCTTGCGGATGGCTGCGTTGATGCGTGCGTCCACCGCGGGGCCATTCCCCAGCCCCGCCGCCTGGGCGACGCTGCTGAGATAAAGCAGCGGCAGCGCCTTGGAAGTCACCTGCTCGGTGCAGCCATAGGGGTACTGGTCCAGATCGGCGAGCAGGCCGGGCACATCGAATTTGGCTAAGGGGCCAGAGGAGATGGTTGCCCGCGCGGTGCCGGGCCGCAGGCCGGTGAAAACATCGCTGCTGAACAGGAAGGTGTCGCCGCCCGCCAGCGTGAAGCGGCGGGTCCTGGCCACCACCGGGTCATTCGCACGCACCGGCAGACGCAGGTTCTGACGCAGCTCCTGCCCGTCCGGAGTGGTGAGCATGAAGGTCAGCTCATGATCACCCACGGTGTCCGCCGTGACCGGCAGCTCCAGCACCGCCTTGCCGTGCTCCGCAATAGTGACCGTGGCCGGAAGATTGCCCAGCGAGAGGCCGCCGCTGGTGCTGGCAGCCAGCGTCATTTCACCGGCCGGGCCATCCGCATGCACGATTTCAATCCGGACACGGCTG
>JBFOLS010000605.1:0-7629 GCA_040830225.1 Leisingera sp. | reverse complement strand
CGGTCTTGTCGAAAATCCATGACGAGGTGCTGACCCGCTATTACGGCTGCGGCTTGATCGCGCCGGAAGCGCTGGAAGGCGCGCGCATCCTCGACCTGGGCTGCGGTGCTGGCCGCGATGTCTATGCGCTGTCGGCGCTGGTGGGGGAGAGCGGCAAGGTGGTGGGCGTTGACATGACCCCGGCGCAGCTGGAAGTCGCCAAACGCCATCAGGACCATCATGCTGAGGCCTTTGGCTATGCCAAGTCCAATGTCGAGTTCCACCACGGCTATATCGAAAAGCTGGAGGAACTGGACCTGGAGCCGGGCTCTTTTGACATCATCGTCTCCAACTGCGTGATCAACCTGGCCACAGATAAGGGCGCGGTCCTGCGCGGCGCCCATCATCTGCTGAAAGAGGGTGGTGAGATGTATTTCTCGGACGTCTATGCCGACCGCAGGGTGCCAAAGGCGATGGCCGAAGATGAAGTGCTTTATGGCGAGTGCCTGTCCGGCGCGCTCTATTGGAACGACTTCCTGTCGATTGCCAAGGAGTCGGGTTTCAAGGACCCGCGCATGGTGACCTCGCGCCTGCTGACCATCGAGAACCCGGTGCTGGAGAAACGGGTGCAGCCCCTGGAGTTCCTGTCGGCCACCTACCGGCTGTTCAAGCTGCCCGCCCTGGAACCTGCCTGTGAGGATTACGGCCAGGCGGTGATCTACAAGGGCACTATCGAACACGCGCCGCATGTGTTTGCGCTGGACGACCACCATGTCATCGAGGCAGGCAAGGTCTTCCCGGTCTGCGGCAACACCTGGATGATGCTGCAGGACAGCCGCCTGGCGCCGCATTTCGAGTTCATCGGCAACTTCGATACCCACTACGGGATCTTTGCTGGTTGCGGCGGTAATTCGCCCTTCAACGGATTGGAGCAGGACGGCGCCACGCCTGGCTGCTGCTAAAGCTGTACTTATTCGCTTGGTACTGCCCGGCCGGCAGACCGGACAGTGCCCGTCCCGCCCCCACGGAGCGGGCGCTGTCCTTGTCGTTTGACGGGGCTGCAGTTTCGGATTCGCGAATTTCTGACCGCTTGCGGCTCTGCCTCAGGGTTGCTATCCCGGCGTGAACCTAAGCGTTTTCATCGGAAACAGCCCCGAGGCCACATGAACACTGCCCCTGCCGACATGCTCAGCACCATGGCCCCGCCGCGGCTGGAGATCCGCAATATCAAGCGGTACTTCGAGGGCCGTGCTGTGGTGGATGATGTCTCGCTGCAGATCCAGGCGGGGCAGGTGACCTGCCTGCTGGGCCCTTCGGGCTGCGGCAAGTCCACCACCCTCAGGATGATCGCCGGGGTGGAGATGCAGGACAGCGGCGAGATCTATGTGGACGGCAAGCTGATCTGCGACACCGTGTTCCGGGTACCGCCCGAGCGGCGCGAGATCGGGCTGATGTTCCAGGACTTTGCCCTGTTCCCGCATTTGAGCGTGGCCGACAACGTAGGCTTCGGCCTCAAAGGCAGCAAGGACGAGAAACGGGCAAGGGTCGAGGAACTCTTGAACCGGGTGTCGCTGAAACGCTTCATTGACGGCTATCCGCATCAGCTGTCGGGCGGCGAGCAGCAGCGGGTGGCGCTGGCCCGCGCCATCGCGCCCCGGCCGCGGATCATGCTGATGGACGAGCCGTTCTCGGGCCTCGACAACCGGCTGCGCGACGGCATCCGGGATGAGACCCTGAGCCTTCTGAAGGAAGAGGATACCGCCGTTCTGCTGGTCACCCATGAGCCGGAAGAGGCGATGCGGATGGCTGACGAGATTGCGCTGATGCGCGGCGGGAAGATCGTGCAGCAGGGGGCGCCCTACAACGTCTATACCCACCCGGTGGACAAGGCGGCGGTGGCGTTTTTCAGCGATGTGAACGTGCTGAAGGCCGAAGTGAACGGCGCGCTGGCGAAAACGGCCTTTGGCGAGTTTCTGGCGCCCGGGGTGGCGGATGGGACCGCGGTGGAGATTGTCTTCCGCCCGCAGCATCTGCGCATTGACTTCGACCGCGGCGGCAAGGGGCCGCTGCCGACACCCAGCGACGGTGTCGCGGCGCGCGCAACTGTGGAGCGGGCGCGCTTTCTGGGCAGCGAGAGCCTGGTGGAGTTCCGGATGGAGTTTGACGGTTCGATCCTGAAGGCCACGGTGCCCAATGTCTTCCTTCCCGAAAAGGGCCGGGTGATGTGGCTCACGATCCGCCGCAACCGCTGTTTTGTCTTTCCTGCCTAATCGTTAGAGGGCATTCTGCAATCCCGCTTGGCAGGAGGAGCAGATGCAGGAACGCTATCAGATCAGGCCGCTGGCTGAGGCAGAAATCCGGACCGCCGCCGGCTGGGCCGCGAATGAAGGCTGGAATCCCGGACATCAGGATGCGGCCTGCTTTGGTTCGGTCGACCCGGAAGGATTTTGGGGCGGGTTCCTGGATGGGCAGATGATTGCCTGCATTTCGGTGGTGAACTACGGTGAGGCGTTTTCCTTTCTTGGCTTCTACATCGTGGCGCCGCAGTACCGCGGGCAGGGCTTTGGCTTTGCGCTGTGGCAAAAGGCGCTGGAGCATGCCGGGCGACGGGTTGTGGGGCTCGATGGAGTGGTGGACCAGCAGGACAACTACCGCCGGTCCGGCTTTGAGTTGGCGTCCCGCAATATCCGGTTTGGCGGGGTGCCGTCTGGAACGCTGGAACCGGGCCAAGGGTTTGATCTGCAGCAGCTGGTTGCCCCCTGCGCCGGGCTTGAGGCACTGGACGCGCGGGTCTTTCCGGCGCCGCGCAGAGCTTTCTGGCAGCACTGGCTGAGGGCGGAGGGGCATGTCTCTGTTGCGGCGCATCAGGAGGGGGAACTGGCTGGGTTCGGCACCCTGCGCCCCTGCGGCAGCGGCTACAAGATCGGGCCGCTGGTTGCAGTGTCCCGCTTGGCCGCCGAGGCGGTTCTGGCGCGGCTGCTGCAAGAACTGCCGGAAGGGCAGGAGGTGTTTCTGGATGTTCCGGAGCCCCACGCCGCAGCGGTGGAGCTGGCGCAGTCCCTGGGGCTGGCGCCGGTGTTTGAAACCGCCCGGATGTACCGCGGAGACGCGCCGCAGCTGGAGACGGATCTGATTTATGGTGTGACCAGTTTTGAACTGGGCTAAGGGGGCGCTGCCTCCGGCCCTGCGGATTGGGGCTCTGCCCCGTTCGGCCCTGAAACCGTCCCCCGGACGGTTTCCAAGACGGGCCTCACCCCCCGGAGTATTTGGGGAAAAATGAAAACGGCGCCTCAGGAACCGTATGGATCGTAGTCCTGCAGCCGCTTGCCGGGTTCGTCCACGAACAGTTCAGGCAGGGCGGCGGCGTCCTCGATCAGGTCGACCCGGAACACACGGAAGGCATCGCGGGTTTCGCACCAGGCCGTCAGGGTCCAGACACGGCCCCAGTATTCCATGTGCAGGGGACGGATTTTGCGCTCGGTCAGGGTGCCGTCGATACGGCGGTAGGTCAGCTGCAGTTTCTGGCGGGCTTTGATGGCGGCGCGCAGGGCGGGCATATGGGCAAAGCCGCGCGCCGCATCGGCAAAGGGGTAAACCGCGAATTTCCAGGCGTCGGCTTCGGCAATGGTTTGTTCCGGCAGCACCGCGTCCACCTTGGCCGCCAGCGACTGGGCGGCGGATTTCAGGTCCGGGTCGGCGGCCTCGGCGACAATGGCCATGCCGAGGTTCAGGGCTTCCAGCTCTTCCGGCGTAAGGGTGAGCGGCGGCAGGCTGATCTGCTCGCGCACCATGTAGCCCACACCGCGTTCTCCCTCGACCGGCACGCCCGAGGCAACCAGCGTGTCCATGTCGCGGTAGATGGTCCGGGTCGAGACTTCCAGCCGCTCGGCAATGTCCTGGGCGCGGTGCAGTTTCCCGTCGCGCAGGATCTGGATGATTTCGAAAAGGCGGTCGGTGCGGCGCATGGCCTAGCCTTGGAGCGGTGAAGGGAGGAGGTCAAGGGCTGCGCCCGCCCGCGGCCGGGCGCAGCCCCGGTGTTTAGGACGCCATGTCCCAAAGCACCTCTTCATGGCGCATGTTTGCGGTGCTTTTTGCGATGGCCTGCATCAGACCGGCGCAGAAGTCCTGCTTGTGGAACTCTTCGGCCACGGATTTTGCGGTGTCCATGTCCTTCCAGATCACGTAATCGGTCCAGCGCCCGTCTGCGCCGCGGCTGAGCTGGCGGTGCAGAAAACCGGGCTGGGCGCGGACGAAGGCTTCGCTGGCCTGGCTGAGGGCGACGAATTCGGCAGGGCTGACACCTTCGGCCAGTTCGAAAGTCACGATTTCGGCGACATGTTTGCTCATCACGTTTCTCCTGTGTGCTGTGATGGGGTGGATTTACCGCCTTTCAACTGACATAAACCTGTCAGTTGGGTGCAAGGCCTCTGCAAATTCTTAGGATTCTGCGCCGCGAGCACGGTTTGCACGGGGCGAAGCGCTTTCGCTTGGCATGGCGCGCGCGCTACACCCGTTTCAACGGAATAGACTGGCGCCCTGAAACCGGCGCCGCAAGACAAAAAGGAGTTTTCTCATGCTCAACAATATCGGCCTGCCCGGCATCCTGCTGATCGCTGTCGTCGTTCTGGTCCTCTTTGGCCGCGGCAAGATTTCCTCGCTGATGGGCGAAGTCGGCAAAGGCATCACCTCGTTCAAGAAGGGCATCAATGAAGGCACCAAAGAGCTGGAAGAAGACGCCGCAGCCGAGGCCAAGGACGTCACCCCCGAGACCGAAAAAGACAAGGCGTAAGGCCTGATGTTCGATCTTGGGTGGACCGAACTGCTGGTCATCGGCGTTGTTGCGCTGATCGTCGTCGGCCCCAAGGACCTGCCCGTGCTGTTCCGCAATGTCGGGCGGTTCGTGGGCAAGGCCAAGGGGATGGCGCGCGAGTTCAGCCGGGCGATGCATGATGCGGCGGACGAGGCCGGGGTCAATGAAGTCGCCAAGGGTCTGAAGGCCGCGTCCAACCCCATGGGAACCGCCATGGACGGCGTCAAGCAAGCGGCGCAGGAGATGGCGTCCTCCATCGATCCCACAAAATTCGACCCCGACAGCGAGACTGGAAAACTGGCCGCACAGCGGGCTGAGGATGCCAAGAAGATCCAGGCCTCCACCGCGCGGGCCGCTGCAGAACGCAAGGCGCGCGAGGCCGAGGAGGCGCTGGCCAAGGCGGAAGAATATGAGGCCGCGCTGGCGTCGGCGGAGCCGAAAACCGAAGAAGAGGCCAAATCATGAGCAAGACGGATGAGATCGACGACTCAACCGCACCGCTGATCGAACACTTGGCAGAACTGCGCAACCGGCTGATCCATTCGGTTGCGGCTTTCGTCGTCGGCATGGTGATCTGTTTCACCGTGGCAACGCCGGTGTTCAATTTCCTCACCGCGCCGCTGTGCCAGGTGCTGGCCGAAGGCGGTCAGGACTGTGCGCTGATCTTCATCAGCCCGCAGGAGGGCTTCTTTGTTGCGATCAAGATCTCCTTTCTGGGCGGCTTCATCCTGGCGTTTCCCTATATCGGCTTCCAGATGTGGCGGTTCGTGGCGCCGGGGCTCTACAAGAATGAAAAGGGCGCGTTCCTTCCGTTTATGATCGCCTCGCCGTTCATGTTCCTGTTGGGCGCCAGCTTTGCTTTCTATGTTGTCACCCCGCTGGCCTATGATTTCTTCCTGGGTTTCCAGCAGTTCGGGGCCAGTGGCGAGGCTGTGACCGGCGAGGAAGTGAACCAAGGGCTCAGCGTGGTGTTCCAAGGCTCGGCCCAGGAATATCTGAACCTGACGATCAAGTTCATCGTGGCCTTTGGCCTCTGCTTCCAGCTGCCGGTTCTGCTGACACTGATGGGCAAGGCCGGGCTGGTCAGCGCCGAAGGCCTGGGTTCGGTCCGCAAATACGCAGTGGTGGCGATCCTGGTGCTGGCAGCACTTGTGACTCCGCCGGATGTGATCACTCAGATCATCCTGTTTGTGGTGGTCTATGGCCTCTACGAGATCTCGATCTTCCTGGTTGGCCGTGTCGAGAAGAAGCGCGAGGCACAGCTGCGGGCGGATGGCTATTATGACGATGAAGACGAGATGGACGCTCATCCCGACGATCCGCTGATGGCCGAGTTCGACGCCGAGGACGGCAAGGACAAATAAGCCGCAGAGGGTTTGAAACAGAAAGGCGCGCCAGGGATGGTGCGCCTTTTTCTATGGCTGGGCCGCAGGCCCTCTGCTCCCCTTCACACTTGCATCCAGAGCATGTCGCTAGAAAAACGGTAATCTGCTAAAGTGGAAGCGATCATCTGGCCTTCAATCGCGTTGCTGGGGAGATGGGATGGCGGACAAGCTTTCAATAGCCAGCGATTTCACTGGCGGTGCCGAGTACGAAGAGGCGTTGTCACTGTGCGGCCTGGTGGATGATGTGCAGGCTCCCGGCCTGCTGGAGGCGCGCCCGTACCGGTTTGCGGAAGGGGAATACATTTGCCAGCCGGGCGATCCGGCCGACTGCCTTTGGATCATCGTGAACGGTTCCGTTGCCGTAAAGCTGGGCGAACAAACTCTGTTTGTCCGACGCCGCAATGAAGTGGTTGGCGAGCAGCATCTGGCCGGGAATGGCTACCAGCGGATCTACGGCCTTGTTGCAAACGAGAGCACCGTGGAGGTGCTGATCGTAGACAAGGACAAAATCGAAGCCCATCCCGAGGCCGGAGTTATCTGGCGGAATATTGCAAAGATCATCTCGATTAAGCTGCGCAACGCCAGCCGCAAAACCGCGTCGCTTGGCCGCCAGCTTGCCGACGACACCCGTATTCTGCACGCCTACACAAACCAGTATGCGCTGACCAGGCGGCTCCAGTCCGGCGGAGAAAGCCAGGCCGAATACCTGGTGGAGCGCGCAGTCATCTGGTTTTCCGACGTTGTGGACTTCAGCCGCTACACATTGAAGACCGCGCCGGAACGGGTTGCCGACATCGTACAGCGGTTTTTCAACGCACAGACGGAGCCCATCCTCGAGCACGGCGGCCACATAGACAAGTTCATCGGGGACGGGATGATGGCGTTTTGGGTTTTACCGCGCAGCGGGCAGGATGGCGGCAAGGCCTGCATGGATGCCGTTCAGGCGGCGGAGAAGTCCATTGAGAAAGTCGCAAGCATCGCCATCGGTGCCGAGCCGCTGGCGCTCAGGGTCGGCCTCCACACCGGGTTGGTGGTCACCGGCGATTTTGGTTCGGCAACACGGCACCAGTTCACCCTGATCGGGCCCGAGGTCAATAAGGCGGCGCGGCTGGAGCAAGTTCAATCCGCGGACATCATTGAAGGACAGGGCCAATTGGGCCAGATCCGCATGAGCCGGGAGTTTTGGGAGGAACTGAGCGCGGTGAAGCAGCGGAAGTTCCAAAACCGGTTTCTTGTGCAGGCCAAGAATATTGGTGAAACCGAAGTGCTCACAAACTGACCTCGGATCCTGCGCCCCGGTATGCGCCCGGATTTACCCGCTTCTGCATTTCGTTTTTCGGGTAGGAACGCTCGGATTTTGCGGGTCGGCTTGTTTCGGTTTGCGGCTATTGCCGGTCTTCCCGGCCGGCCGCGCCGGGAAGAAGTGCGAGGCGCAACTGCGCGCCGATGGCTGCT
>JBFOLS010000604.1:0-10565 GCA_040830225.1 Leisingera sp. | reverse complement strand
CTGACCTGGGAGGTTTTCCGCGACACGCTGATCGAGCAGGCGGAACAGGGCGTCGATTACTTCACCATCCATGCAGGCGTGCGTCTGCACATGGTGCCGATGACGGTGAAGCGGGTGACCGGTATCGTGTCGCGCGGCGGCTCGATCATTGCGCAGTGGTGCCTGCATCACCACAAGGAAAGCTTCCTCTACACGCATTTCGACGAGATCTGCGACATCTGCCGCAAGTATGACGTGGCCTTCTCCCTAGGTGACGGGTTGCGCCCGGGCTCGATTGCCGATGCCAATGACGAGGCGCAGTTTGCCGAGCTGGAGACCCTGGGCGAGCTGACCAAGATTGCCTGGGCCAAGGACTGCCAGGTGATGATCGAAGGGCCGGGCCATGTGGCCATGCACAAGATCAAGGAGAACATGGACAAGCAGCTGGAATGCTGCCACGAGGCGCCGTTCTATACGCTTGGGCCGCTGACCACGGATATTGCACCGGGCTATGACCACATCACCTCGGGCATCGGAGCGGCGATGATCGGCTGGTTCGGCTGCGCGATGCTGTGCTACGTGACGCCCAAGGAGCACCTGGGCCTGCCCGACCGCGACGACGTCAAGACCGGGGTGATCACCTATAAGATCGCCGCCCATGCGGCGGATCTGGCCAAGGGCCTGCCCGGCGCGCAGCGGCGTGACGATGCGATCTCGCGGGCGCGCTTCGAGTTCCGCTGGGAGGACCAGTTCAACCTGGCGCTCGACCCGGAAACCGCCCGTGACTACCACGACCAGACCCTGCCTAAGGAAGCCCACAAGGTGGCGCATTTCTGCTCCATGTGCGGGCCGAAGTTCTGCTCGATGCGGATCTCCCACGACATCCGCGCCGAGGCGCAGAAAGAGGGGATGGAGGCGATGGCCGCCAAATTCCGTGAAGGCGGCGAGCTGTATGTGCCCGCGGCCGAGACTTCGGAACCGGCCGAGTGATCACCATCGCAGGCGCAGGCCTTGCCGGTCTCGCCTGCGCCTTCGAGTTGGCGCAGCGCGGGGCGGCGGTCACCGTCTATGAGCGGGGCGAGACCCCCGGAGACAGCAGTGTCGCGCGCTTTGCCGGCGGCATGCTGGCGCCCTGGTGCGAGCGTGAGAGTGCGGAAGCAGAGGTGATCACCCTCGGCAGCCGCGCCTCCGGCTGGTGGGCTGGGATCACCCCTGTCCACAGGCGCGGCACGCTGGTGGTGGCGCCTGCCCGCGACAGGGTGGAGCTCACCCGCTTTGCCCGCCGCACCTCGAGCCACCGGACGGCTTCGGCACAGGAGGTGGCAGAGTTGGAACCGGCGCTGGCCGGGCGGTTTTCCCAAGGGCTGTTCTTTGCGGAAGAGGCGCATCTGGATCCGCGCCGCGCGCTGCACGATCTGACCACCAAGGTCCAGGAGATGGGGGTGGAGATCCGCTATGGCACCCCTGCCCCGGCGCGCGTCACGCTGGATTGCACCGGTATGGCGGCACCGCTGCCCGGCTTGCGCCCGGTGCGCGGCGAGATGGCCATCCTGCATTGCCCGGCGGTGGAGATCCACCGCACCCTGCGGCTGCTGCACCCGCGGATGCCGCTCTATCTGGTGCCGCGCGGCGACGGGCATTTCATGATCGGCGGCACCATGATCGAGAGCAGCTCGGAGCGCGCCATCACCCTGCGCTCGCTGAGTGAACTCTTGAATGCGGCCTTTACCCTGCACCCCGCCTTTGCCGAGGCCAGCGTGGTGGAGACCGGCGCCGGCCTGCGCCCGGCCTTTGCCGACAACCTGCCGCGGCTGACCGAACAGGACGGCACGCTTTACCTGAATGGCCTCTACCGGCACGGCTTCCTGCTGGCGCCCGCAATGGCGCAGAAAGCCGCCGGCCTTTTGATACCGGAGATGACAGATGAAGATCATCGTGAACGCCAAACCGCATGATGTAGCCGGCGTTACCTTGGAGGCGGCGCTGCAGGAACTGGGGTTTACCAGTCCCGCAGTTGCGACCGCGCTGAACGGCGCATTTGTGGCGCGGGCCAATCGCGGCGATGTGCAGCTGGCCGAGGGCGACCGGCTGGAAGTGCTTGCCCCGATGCAGGGAGGCTGAGATGCAGATTTACGGAACAGAAATCACCTCGCGCCTGCTGCTGGGCACAGCGCAATACCCCTCCCCTGCAGTGCTGGCGGAAGCGGTGAAATCCAGCGGAACCAAGATCATCACCGTGTCCTTGCGCCGTGAGACGGCAGACGGGTCAGGCGAGGGGTTTTGGGACAACCTGCGGGGCACCGGCTGCCGGATCCTGCCCAACACCGCTGGCTGCCACTCGGTGCAGGAGGCGGTGACCACCGCCCATATGGCGCGGGAGCTGTTTGATACCCCTTGGATCAAGCTGGAAGTCATCGGCCATTCCGACACGCTGCAGCCGGATGTGTTCGGCTTGGTGGACGCAGCGCAGATCCTGTGTGCCGAGGGTTTTCAGGTCTTCCCTTACACCACCGATGATCTGGTGGTGGGTGAAAAGCTCTTGGAGGCAGGCTGCGAAGTGCTGATGCCCTGGGGCGCGCCGATCGGATCCGGACAGGGGCTGCGCAACCCGGATGCGCTTCGGGCGATGCGGGCGCACTTCCCTGAGGTGCCGCTGATTGTGGACGCAGGCATCGGGCGGCCCTCTGATGGGTGCCAAGCAATGGAGCTGGGAATGGATGCGGTGCTGCTGAACACAGCGGTGGCCAAAGCCGGCGACCCGGCAGGCATGGCCCGGGCGATGGCACTGGCGATTGAGGCCGGGCGCGCAGGCTATGCCGCTGATCCAATGGAACGGCGCGACATGGCGGTGCCTTCCACACCAGTTCTGGGAATGGCGGAGTTTGCATGATGGAACGTTTCTACCTAATCGTGGGGCATGTCGGCCGGCTGGAGCTGCTGGTGCCGCATGGCGCAAAACTTGTGCAGCTCCGCATCAAGGATGAACCCGAGGCAGAAGTGCGGCGCCAGATAACCCGGGCGAGGGACTTCTGTGCCGTTCATGATGCGCAGCTGGTGGTGAATGACTACTGGCGGACCGCTTTGGACCTGAACTGCAGCTTTGTGCATCTGGGCCAGGAAGACATGGACACCGCCGATTTTGCCGCCCTGCGCCGCAAGGGCGTGCGGTTCGGCCTATCAACCCACGACGAGAGCGAGCTGGAAAGGGCGTTGTCCTTTGGCCCGGAATATGTCGCTCTGGGGCCGGTTTACCCGACGCTGCTGAAGAAAATGAAATGGGGGCCGCAGGGGCTGGAGCGGGTGAGCCGCTGGAAGCAGATGGCGGGAGACACTCCCCTGGTGGCAATCGGCGGTCTGACACCGCAGCGGCTGTCCGGAGTGTTTGCTGCCGGCGCCGACAGCGCAGCAGTGGTGACCGACATCCAGCTGGCCGACGACCCCGAGGCCCGCACCCGCGAATGGGCTGAGGCCTGCCGGGCCAAGGCGCCCGCATGAACCGCTACACCCGCCAGATGATCCTGCCGGAGGTCGGAGCGGAGGGGCAAGCCAGGCTCGCCGGGGCGCATGTTCTGGTGGTGGGCGCCGGAGGCCTGGGCTGTCCGGTGCTGCAGTACCTGGGCGGCGCAGGCATCGGCCGCATTACCATTCTGGACGGAGACACGGTGGAGGAAAGCAATCTGCACCGGCAGGTGCTCTATTCCATGGGCGACATCGGCCGGCCCAAGGCAGAGGCTGCCCGGCGGCACCTGCTGGCAGCCAATCCGGAGCCGCAGGTGACCGCACGGCCTCAGCATCTGGACGCGGAAAACGCAGTCACGTTTGTAGCAGAAGCTGATCTGGTGGTGGATGCAGCGGACAGTTTTGCAGTGTCCTATATCCTCTCGGACGAATGCCTGCGGCAGGGCAAAATAATGATTTCCGCTTCAGCTCTGGGGCAATCGGGGTATGCAGGCGGCTTCTGCGGCGGCGGACCCTCACTCCGGGCGGTATTTCCGGACCTGCCCGCCCAGGCCGCAACCTGTGCAACTGCCGGGGTAATGGGCCCTGCCGTCGGCATGATCGGCGCGCTGCAGGCGCAACTGGCGCTGAAAGCACTGCTCGGCCACCAGCCGTCCCCGCTGGGCCAGCTGTTCATTTTCCGTCTGGAAGACTTGCAGGTGAGCTCGTTCCGCTTTGACGGCGCCCGGGAACCGGAAGACGCCCTGCCCTTCATTGCCGCTGCGCATATCACCCCCCAAGACACGGTGATCGAACTGCGCGATGCGGCAGAGGCTCCCAGTTTGCCTGCGCCGCAAGCCAAGAGGATCGCCCGCGCAGATCTGGCGGCAGAAGCGCTCCCGCGCGAAGGCCGCATAGTGCTGTGCTGCCGCACAGGCTTGCGGGCCTGGGGCGCAGCCGCGGGCCTGCGTCAGGCGGGTTATAGCAACTTGGCCTTGCTGGCAGCAGGTGACGGCACATGACAACGGTGCTGACGATAGGCGGCACCGACAGCAGCGGCGGCGCGGGCCTTAGCCGTGATGCAGCGATGGCGGCGGAACTGGGAGTAATGGTCCGTCCCGCCGTCACCGCGGTGACGGTGCAGACCAACGAAGCGGTTCTGGCCATCCACCCATGCCCGCCGCAGGCAGTTGCGGGTCAGCTGCGTGCTGCCCTGGCAACCCCGCCGCCTCCGGGTGCCGTCAAGATCGGCATGCTGGGCTCTGCTGCCATTGCCAAGGCCGTGGAGGCCGCCTTGCCTCCGGGCCTTCCCCTTGTGCTGGATCCGGTGCTGAAGGCCTCCTCAGGCGGGACATTGATGGATACGGGCGGGTTTGGCGCCCTGCTGCAGCGCGCGGCATTGATCACCCCGAACCTGGCGGAGCTGGAGCATTTGTCGGACACCGGCGGCAGCCTTGAGACCCAGGCCGCTGCATTGCTGTCGCGAGGAGCGCAAGCGGTTCTGGTCAAGGGCGGACACGGTTCGGGGGCTGAGAGCATTGACCTGCTGTTCACGGCGGACGGCAAAGTCAGCTCCTTTGCCGCACCACGGCTGAAGGCTTCGAAACGCGGCACCGGCTGCAGCCTGGCCACCGCCATCGCCTGCCGCCTTGCCCAGGGCGCCGGTCTGGAGAATGCTTGCTGTGACGGCAAAGATGCCGTGCACCGCTGGCTGCGCCGCTGAACGGCGACCCGGGCAAGGTCGCTGACGGGCAGTTCAAAGGCCGGTTTCAGGACGGAGATGTATGGTTCAGGTCCCTAGGCTGCCGCCAGCCCTCTCACCCAGAAAGACCGGGAGACCATTTGCATGACCGAGATCACCGCCCTGAATGCTGTCGAGATGGCCGCCAAGCTGCGGACCCGCGAACTGAGCGCCCGTGAGGTTCTGGAGGCGCACAAAGTGCAGACCGAGGCGCGGGAAGAAACCGTGAATGCATTTGTCACCCTGGATTGGGAGGCCGCCGCAGCACGGGCGGCCGAGCTGGACGAATTGGCCGCCGCGGGCAATTTTGCCGGTGCGCTGCACGGGTTGCCGCTGGCGATCAAGGATTGTTTTGAAACCAAGGGCCTGCGCACCACTTGGGGATCAAAGAGCTTTGAAAGCCATGTGCCGGATTACGACGCCCTGCATGTGGCGCGTCTGCGGGCGGCCGGCGCGGTCATCACCGGCAAAAGCAACACCCCGGAATTTACCCTCTCCGGCCAGACCACTAACCTGGTGGCAGGCACCACCCGCAACCCGCTCAACCCCGGAAAATCAGTGGCCGGCAGTTCCGGCGGCGCGGCGGCAGCACTGGCCGCCCATATGGTCGCTCTGGCCGACGGCTCGGACCTTGGCGGCAGCACCCGAACCCCGGCGGCCTGGTGCGGCATTGTGGGTTACCGGCCGACCTCGGGGCTGGTGCCCTATGAGCCGAACCCGGCCCCCTTTGACGGGTTGTCGGTGCCCGGGCCGATGGCCCGCACTGTCCCGGACCTCGTCCTGATGCTGGAGGCGATGCAGGGCAATGCCGCCAGCCAGCCGCTTGGCTTCTGGCACGGGCTGCCGGGGCTGGACCGTCTGGATCAGGCACCGGAGCGGGTCTCCGGCCGGGTGGCATTGTCACTGGCCCCCTTCGGCGCCAATGTCGACCCTTCTGTCCAGGCGGCAATTGCCCCGGCAGAGCAGCTTTGCCGTGATCTCGGCTGGCAAGTGGCAGAGGACGCCCCGGCGCTGTCGCCGCTGCTGGCGCATGGCAGCATCATCCGCGGCCAATGCGCCTTGCAGATCCGCGCCGCATTGGAGCCTGACATGGCCTTGGCAGGCGAAAGCTACCGCACTGCCTGCGCCCAGGCTGAAGGCCGCAGCCTGGCGGATCTGACCGCCTATCAGAAATGCCGCAGGCAAGTATGGGCGGATGTCAGCACTTTCTTCGAACGCTATGACTTTGCGCTCTGGCCCACCGCCACCGGACTGCCGTTCTCCGCAGATCTCCGCGACGGGGAAATTACCGAGGACTGGCGCACAGTAACCCTGACCCCGCCGCTGGAACTGCCTTCGGTCACAATCCCTTTTGGCCGCTCATCAGACGGTATGCCCGCCGGGCTGCACATCTCCGGGCCAAAAGGGTCTGACGCCCGGCTGCTGCAGTTTGCCCGCAGCCTGGAACGGCACATCAGCTGATCCGGCGGCGGGTGCTTTCCAACACGCCTGCACTTCCGGCGGCCCGTTGGCAGCTTCGGCCGAAACACCTGATGACCAGACAGGACCCGCCTGCCCTCAGCCTCAAGCGATAGCGTGCCGAAACTCCCCGCCGCGGCGAACACCAGAAGCCAAAGCAGGCATTGATCCCGCCCGCACCAGATGCCTTGCCCTAATCGGCAGATGTATGGGAAAGTCCGGCCACTCGGACATGGCAACTTTCACTCTCCGGCGTCAGCGGACATAACGCTTTGGCCCGGCAAGATTTTTCACCCTTTTGCCAGAACCCGCCGGTCAAAGTGCGGGTTCGACTAATTCCGCAATGTTTTCAACTAAGTTTCGCTCAAGGGACACGGGCGTTATTCAGTGGCTTCAATGGGAAGGCCAGCTTCTTCCCAAGCCGGGAAGCCTCCAGGGAAGTAACGTGTGTTCGGGAAACCCCAGAGCTTCGCTTTAGCGGCGCCATAGGCAGAATAAGGGCAGTGCGGCCCGTGACAGCTGAACACCAGAATGTCATCCGGGGATGCTATCTCCAGCAGCGCCTGGCGCGACAACTCAACCAGAAGAGATTGATTGACGGAACCGGGTATATGCCCCGCATCATAGTCAAGAACAGCGCGGACATCCACAAAGACAGCATCCTTTGCCTGCCACAGCCTATGCGCCTCGCCGGTCGTGATCCGTGGTACGTCGCGCACAAAAAACACGCCGTCTATTTGCGATATCTGATCGCGGACCCGATTATGATCAAGGTCAGTTCCCGCAGCACTTGGCACCCCGGCCTTGATCAGCCCGTCATAAAGGTGCTGCCTGTAATCAGGATCGTAGCTGAACATGTCGCCATACCACCAAAGAACGCTCTCATCGGCGGTAAACGGGTCGAAATAGGACGGAACTGCAATTTCGTCATATCGCCGAATGAGGTCCGGCACCTCTTCGGCCCGGCCGAGATGTCCAAGTGCCGAAACCAACGTCTGAATATCTGCAACGACATCTGTGTCCCGCTGCAAGACACGGCGCATCGTGGCGGCGGTTTCCTCGTATTTCTTCTGGTGCAAGAGAGCGACCCCCAGCTCGCGCAAGTACCCTGTTGGCTGCAACGGATCGTGTCTCAGGGCAAAGCGCACTGCAGCTTCAGCTTCGGCTGCGCGGCCGGTAGCATTCAGGACTCTCGCCTTGGCCAGGTGGATGTGCGGATCATTTGGGGCCAGTGCCAGCGCCTTGTCCAGTTCGTCAAATGCCTCGGAGTGCTTGCCTTGCGCGGCGAGCATTTCTGCAAGAACCGAATAAGACAGAGCGGACGGGCTCTTTGACGCCTTCTCGATATTTTCGAGAGCACCTTTCCACGCTTTTTCGTAACCGCTGCCCATGGTCATCATCCAAAAACTCTGAGCAACACGCCAATGGGCCGCCGCCAGACCGGCATAAGCACGGTGATAGTCGGGATCGATCTCAATCGCCTTTTCGAAAGCGGCCATGGCGCCGACCACGTTGTCCTGACTGTCCTGGCGCAGAAGTGCGAGACCGTTCAGCACCGCGTCATATGCGATCGAGGATGCTGTTTCCTCACCGCCTATGCCTATTTCTTCTGTATCCGTCAGCTGAACGGCCAGAGCAGAGGTGATTTCATGGAGTACCTTGTCTTGCAGGGAAAACACATCCTCGACCCGGCTGTCGTAGCGGTCGGCCCAGATATGGTGGCCTCCGATTGCATCGATCAGCTGCGCATTCACGCGGATTTGGTTGCCGGCACGTCGCGCGCTGCCCTCGACAATGTAACGAACCCCCAGCTCCTCAGCGACTTGCTGGGATTTGACCGGTTTGCCTTTGTAGGTCCAACTGGAATTGCGGGAGATGACGAAAATGCCCGATATCTTGGATAGATCGGTGATGAGATCCTCGGTCATGCCGTCTACGAAATACTCGTTATCCTTGCTTTCACTGAAATCCTCAAACGGCAGGACGACAAGCGACGGCCTGTCGGGCAATGGGTAGGCCATGTTTTCTTCAGAGGCGGCCTCTATTCGCGGCGACCAGGGTGTTGTCGCAATTGCAGCGCCTATGCCAACCCCGACAACCACAGCAAAAGTGGCCGCAAGCCGAGAGCGTTTGATGTCGGCCATGATACGCCGGAGCAGCCCCTTGCGAAACACCGTCTGGATTGACGAAGTCGGCTCAAGCAACACTGAGTAGGCCCTGACGGGCACTGCGATGTTCTTGACGCTTTGTTCGCCAAGGTCCTCGTAGTCGACGTCCACGTTGGACTTCAGATGATCGTAAGCGGTACCTGAAACGACAACACCGCCGGGCTCAGCCAGCGTTTCCAGCCGGGCCGCGATATTGACCCCATCTCCATAGACATCGCCTTCGTCAAATATCACATCGCCCAAGTTTATGGCCACGCGGTAGCGAATGCGCCTGTCTTCCGGCTCGCCAGCCTCCCTCGCACCCATCTCGATTTGGATGGAAACCGCACACTGCACCGCTTCGACAACAGAAGAGAACTCAGCGATCATCCCGTCGCCGGTCAATTTGATGATTGAGCCTCCATGCGCTTCGATTTCCGGATCGATCAATTCCGCACGGTGCCGTTTTTGCCGGGCAAGCGTTCCAACTTCATCCGCCTCCATCAGGCGGGAGTAACCGACCATGTCGGCGGCAAATATTGCGGCGATCCGGCGTTCCATGGAAACACTCTCCACTGCAAACAAATCTATCATGAATTGCGGATTTCGGGAACGACCGAGTTGGGCTTCAGGCCGCCTTGCGGCAGTGTAACGTAGCGGCGGCAATTTCCGCCGAGTGACCAAATCTCGTGGCCCCGGGCTCCGGCCAAGGCCGGAAGTCAGCCCGAAGCGGACACGCGCCAAGGCCGGGCTGAAAGCGAAAGCGGACGTTCAGGAAGGAGAATTGCTGTGACGGGCAGGCGGACGAAGCGGTCGTTCGCTGCACGGCAGAGCACCGGGTCCGGTTGAGCAGCCGCTTTGCGGACAAAACTAGACATCGACGCAGGGGGGCTTTTTTCGAGGCAAAGAACAGGCTAGCCTTGAGCTCAAGACTAGACAGGTGAGACCCATGCCCGACCAAGAAGCTAGCAAAAACTTATCGTCAGCCTTCGCCGTTCGCGGCAATTAAGCGCTTGAAACGCAGTACGATGAATGGGCTGAAACTTATGACACAGACAATGCGGCAATGGGATTTCGACTCCCTGTTCTCGCATCGGCGTTCTTCGCACGATGGGTTCCTACTGGGGGCAAGGTTCTAGATGCGGGTTGTGGCACTGGGTTAGCAGCAGAGAACCTTCACATTCTGGGCTACCGCGATCTGGTGGGGATCGATCTATCGAACGCCATGCTAGATAAGGCGCGTGAAACAGGGGTTTTTTCCGGAGTATACAGGATGGTTATGGGCGAGCCGCTGGACTTCTCGTCAGACGCCTTCTCCGGAGCCATCGTAACTGGCGTTTTCACAGAAGGACATGCACCGCATTCAAGCTTTGATGAATTGATCCGTGTCGTGAAGCCGGGCGGCCATATCGTCTTCAACGTGCAAGACGACATTTTTGAGTATCATGGCTTTCGATAGAAAATGGATGAGCTTGAAGCCGATGGGTTCTGGAAGCTTTCTGAGAAAAGCGATGCTTTCCGACCTTTCACGATCAGTGAACCTCACGTTATCGCCCGAATATTTGTCTACCAAGTCACATCGAAAACGCTTCAGCTTACTTGCCGCAAGTTCTGAGCGACCAGCACCAATCGGTTCTTGTCGATGACCGAGATGGGCTCTTTCTAGGCGTTCGCTTCAACGTGGTTTAACGTCCGCTTTGGGCAGAGAGCGGTCATATGCGCCTGCAGCATCCGAGCCAGGCGACGAAGGCATCTAAGGGCTCGTATCCGCCTCTTTCCGCGGCGAGATCAGGCAGCCGGCT
>JBFOLS010000603.1:0-9509 GCA_040830225.1 Leisingera sp. | reverse complement strand
TTGTTCGACCGGCCGCTGGACAGTGATGGCTACAGCCAGCCGGGAGACAAGACAGAAAGCCTCACCTTCAAGCCGCGCAGCAACTGAAGAGCTGCATGGAAAGGACTCCGGTCATGAAACTCTACTACGCACCCGGCACCTGTGCCTCGGCACCGCATATCGCCCTGGAATGGACGGGCAAGCCTTACGAGGCAGAGCTGGTTGAACTCGGGCCCGAGGAATACCTCAAGATCAATCCTCTGGGCATGGTTCCGGCAATGAAGGATGATAGCTTCCGTATCATGACGCAGGCAGATGCGATCCTGAAGTATATCGAGACCAAATACCCGGAAGCCGGCCTGGGCGTGGCCAAGGATCCGCTCAGCCAATTCGGGCTGGATGAGGCGCTGGCTTTTCTGACAGGCGATTTCTATCCCGCATTCTGGCCCTTCTTTGTGCCGGACCGGTACACGGTTAACGGGTCCACGGGTGCGCAGGATGAAGTGCGGCAAGCGGCATTCGCCAGGATTGATCGGGTAATGAGCCATCTCGGCACACTGCTGGACGGCGGCCCGCATGTTGCAGGCAGCAAGCGCACGATTGCCGACCCCTACGCCTTTGCGATGGTGCGCTGAACGGCACACACGCCGAAACCCTGGCAGGATTACCCGCCGGTGAAACGCTTCATGGAAACCATGCTGGAAGACCGCGGCGTGCAAGCTGCGATGAAGACGCAGGGATTGAGCTGACAATGCACAACTACGACTACAACGCCCCCGACTACCACATTGCCTCGCGCGGCCGGATTGGCCCGGACCTGCTGCACGGCCTGTTTCCAGCGGACCGTTCGGCATGGGACGATGATCCCCGGTTTCTTGGCTGGCCCGCGCATCTTCAGCGCCTTCACGCCTCGATCTCTGAGGCCAGTGCCCGGCTGATCGGTGGATTGAAAACTGTGCTGGACGAACCCGAGGGCAGCGTCCAGGAGCTGATGGGGCTGACCGGCATGAGCCGCCTGGGGCTTGATCTGGTCTCGCATGTGCATGGTCATCACAGCTTCGAGGACAGCAATGTGCTGCCCGGGTTTCTGGGCCGCTTCCCGCAGCTGGCCTCGGCCATTGACCTCCTGGAAAACGACCACCAGGTCCTTGATCAGGCGCTGGACCAGTCGGAACAGGTCTTTGCCCTGCTGCGCGGCGGGGAAACCTCAAAATCACAAATCGGCAAGGCGCTGGAGCAGGCGAAAGTTCTGAACAAGATCCTGAACCGGCATACCTATGATGAGGAAGATATCCTGATCCCGGCGGTGCTGCATGTTTATGCCTGAAACACCGGATGACATCCCCCGGCTTTTTGCCGAGGCCTGGAATGCCAGGGACGCTCGCGCCCTGGCTGCCCTCTTTGCTGAGGATGCTGATTTCGTCAACGTGGTGGGCCTTTGGTGGCACAACCGCGTCGACATTGAAAAAGCGCACGCCTACGGGCTCAGTACGTTTTTCCGGCACTCAGAGATTACTGCCCGGGGTATCAAGGTCCGGCGGGTTGGCGGCGACACCGCGATCATTCACACCCGCTGGAAGCTAGCAGGGCAGATTGGCAAGGCAGGTGAAACCCTTGAGGACCGTTTTGCAATAATGGTGTTCTTTGCACAGCGCCTGGCCAATGGCTGGGCCGTCCTGGCTGCGCATAACACTGACGTCATACCGGGCATGGAGACCATTGCCGCTAAGGACGGTTCGGCATTTGCTGTAAACTACCGGGATGGCGAATAGCGGCTACCCCACTTGTTCGTTCTAGCCCTGAAACCAAGGTTTATTTGCCGCAACTTAGGCTCAGGCGGGAAGAAATTGTAGAATGAACCCGGATTCGGAAGGCCTCTCCTGTTGCGGTCAGGAGAGGCACTCAGGGACAGCGGGCCGGTCTACGAACTTGTCCCAACTGGCGCGCGGTTGATCTGGCTGAGTTCTTCCATCACGTCGAACACGTGGTCGCTGACGACCTCGATGCCGATCGCGTTCAGGCGGGGGATGTGCATGGCCTTGTAGGCCTCCAGATGCTCCAGATCTTTGAACAGATAGGTGGAGCCAAAGTGATTAGTGTCGGCCTCATGGGTCCAGATTTTCCAGACAACGCCCGGTTCCTGGGCAATGCTCTCGGCAAGCTGTTTGGCGCCTTGGAGGAATTCTTCGGTGACGGGGCCATCATAGGTGAGGTGGATGTCCCAGATTTTCTGAGTGCTCATGCGTGGGTCTTTTTGAGGAGTTGAGGGGAAACGTGTTGCGGTGTTTGCGTTGTAGCGGATCAGCCCTTGCGGAGCTGCAGGAAGCAAAGAAGCGAGAGCAGGGCGAAGAAAGCCGGATCCGACCAGCCGAAGCCAGTGAAAATGCCTGCGGCACCGGCGTAGAAGGTGACAGCGAGGCCCAGCAGGTTGGTCCACATCAGGCCGGTCAGGATCTTGCGACTCTCGCCGCTGCCGGAGGGCGCATCGCGGAACAGGAAGCTGATGACCGCGATGCCGCCCAGAAATATGCTGTTGTGCTGCGACAGGAACCAGGCGTAGCGGTCGTTCAACTCGACGCCGTAGTTCGGCCACAACAGGCCGGGTGCAAAGAACAGCGCCAGCGCGAAGAAAGCGTAGATCACGCTGTGCGCTGTCAGGAAGGTGCGGTTACTCATCGGTATGATCCTTTCGGGTGTGGTGCATGCTGCGGCGGAGCCGGTTCAGCATCCGTATGGTCTGGCGTTTGCCGTCGGCGGGCAGGCCTTCAAAGATCTCCGCCAGCGCGGCGTTGTGGGCAGGCAGGAAGGTTTCGACCTTTGCCCTGCCTTCGGTTGTCAGGGACAGGACGCGGCTGCGCCGGTCCCTATCGCTGACCGATTTTTCGACAAGCCCGGAGCGGATCAGGTTCTTGATCACCACATCCAGGTTGCCGGAGGTTCCCAGCGCCCGTTCCAGCAGCGTATTCACCGTCATCGGGCCCTTGTTGCTGAGGGTTTCCAGCACGTCCCATTGCGACGCTGTCAGTCCTGCGGCACGGAATACCGGGCCGATCGCCCGGTGGAACTGCTGGGCACTGCGCAGGAGGGCCAGAACCAAAGCCATGTTTTCGCGGTCATGTGTGTTTCGTTTCATGCCTTGGCATTTATCCCCATGTAGGGATATTTCAAGCTGCGCCTTTAAGGAAAATGGGAGCGGGACGCCACACCGTTGTTTTTTCTAAGCAATAAGTAGGTTTTGCGCCGGAAAACTCTGCTGCGCTATTCGCGCAGCAGTGCCTTGAAGATATCGGAATGATCCAGCCTGCCAATGATGTCGCGGCCATTGGACACGAAGTACTCTCCGCCGTCGTTCAGCTGCGCCCGCATCAGGTCCTTTACCGTCGTGCCGGCATCGCGCACCCGCGCGCCGGAGGGGATGGTACCGTTGACCGGCTTCATGATTTCGGCTGCATGAAGCACATTCATCGGATTCATGTGGGACACGAAGTTCCGCACATAGTCCGCAGCCGGCTTCAGCACGATTTCCTGCGGTGTGCCCAACTGCACGATGCGGCCGCCTTCCATGATCGCAATCCGGTTGCCAAGTTTGATCGCCTCGTCCAGATCGTGGCTGACGAAAAGGATCGTCTTTTTCAGGTCCGTTTGAAGCTCCAGCAGTTCGTCCTGCAACTCGTTGCGGATCAGCGGGTCCAGCGCCGAGAACGGCTCATCCATCAGCAGGAGCGGCGCGTCGGTGGCAAAGGCGCGGGCCAGCCCCACCCGCTGCTGCATACCGCCCGAAAGCTCAGAGACATTGGTATTGGCCCATTGCCCAAGATGCACCTTCTCCAGCTGCCGCATGGCCCGCTGCAGCCGCTCCTCCCGTGGCACACCGGCAGCCTCTAACCCGAAGGCCGCGTTTTCCAGCACGCTGCGCCAGGGCAGCAGGCCAAACTGCTGAAACACCATCGATACGTCATGGCGGCGGAGGCTCCGCAATTCTGCGGCAGAGGCGGCGGCGAGGTCTACAAGCCCGCCTTTGCTGCGCAGATGCACGGTGCCGGCAGCCAGCGGATTGAGCCTGTTGGAAGCGCGCAGCAAGGTCGACTTGCCGGAGCCGGACAGGCCCATCAGCACCACGATCTCGCCTTCCTGCACCTCGAGCGAACAGTTGTGGACCCCCAGGATCTGCCCGGACACGGCCCGGACCTCTTCCCGGCTCCGGCCCGCATCCATCAGCGGCAAAGCGGATTTCGGATTGTCGCCGAACACAATGCTGGCGTTTTCGAATTTGATGACTGGCTGTGCCATGTCAGCTCCTCCTGGCTTTCAGCAGGCGGTCCAGAAGGATCGCGATGATGACAATGGCAATCCCGACTTCGAAACCCTTGCCGACATTGACCTGGTTGAGCGCGCGCAGGGTGGGAACGCCCAGCCCGCTGGCACCGACAAGCGCGGCCACCACTACCATCGACAGCGACAGCATGATGGTCTGTGTCAGCCCGGCCAGGATCTGCGGCATGGCCCAGGGCAGCTTCACCTTCCACAGCACCATGGCCGGGGCGGCGCCAAAGGCATCCGCGGTTTCCACCAGCGCATGCGGCGTCGAGGAGATCCCGAGATAGGTCAGCCTGATCGGCGCCGGGACCGCAAACACAACGGTCGCGATCAGGGCCGGGACCGCGCCAAGGCCGAACAGCACCAGCGCCGGAATCAGGTAGACGAAGGTGGGGATCGTCTGCATCAGATCCAGAAGCGGCTGCAGAACCCGGTAAAGCCAGGGCCGCCCGGCGGCCAGCACACCGATGGGAACCCCGACCAGCATCGACATTGCGGTTGCCGCAAGCACCAGCGACAGGGTTTCGGTTGTCTCAATCCAGTAGCCCTGGTTGATGATCAGCAGCAGCCCCAGCACTGCAAAGGCGGTCAAGGCCAGAGAGCGATGCAAGTACCATGCAAGACCCGCTACAAGGGCCACCAGAACGAGCGGGTGCGGCATCTGCAGCAGCCAAAGAGTGCCTGCGACGATGGCTCCGATCACCTCTGACAGCCCGTCAAAGAACCAGGCCATGTTGCCGGTCAGCCAGTCGACCATCAGCTTTGCCCAATGGCCGACCGGGATCTTATGTGTTTCAAGCCATTCCATGGCTTTCTCCAATTCTTGTCCTTGTGCCTGCAGCCGGCTCCAGCCAGTTGAGGGCGGAATTGCACATCATGGGATCCAGAACATGCCCGACGCCCGGCAGCAGCTCAAAGCGGGCCTCCGGTATCAGCGCAGCCGCTGCCTCGCCCCGTTGCGGGGAAATGCAGCTGTCGCGGTCACCGTGCAGAATCAATGTCCGGCTTTGGATTGACTTGAGCAGCGGCCGCCGGTCCGGTGTGGTCAGAACAGCAAGTGCGTGGCGGGCTGCACCGCCGCAAGAATACCCCGCGGAGAAAGCAGCGTTGACTTCGCTCCGAAGCTCCGGCGTGTCGGTGAGGCGGCCCGCGCCATAGGCAAGGGCGTCCTCCAGCAGGTATGTGCGGATCAGTTCCGGATCCGAAGGCCGGGTGAACAGGCGCGCCATCCGGCACTTGGAATCCGCGTCGCCATCGACTTCGGCGGTTCCGTCGTTGCTGGCCAGCTGCACAAAATGTCCGACCCTCGGGCCTGCGGCGGCAGCCACCAGCTGGCTGATCATGCCGCCCATGGAGAACCCGATGATGTCGAAGGTATCGATCTGCAGGCGGTCAAGCAGCGCCAGGACATCATCCCGCATGTCAAAGAGGGAATAGGGGGCCAGATCCTGGGCAGCCGCGGCATCGCTTTGCACCCAGATCCCGGCAGCAAGCGGCTCGCTGTCTTCACCGCAGCGCGGCGACTTTCCAGCGTCGCGGTTGTCAATGCAGATGACCCGGCGGGTCTCCGACAGCTGCCGGATAAAATCCGCGGGCCACTCAATCGCCTGCATGCCTAGCCCGACCAAGAGGACAACGGGATGGGCAGCCGGATCACCGGCCTCCCAGTAGCCGAGCTGCATCGGCTGGCCTTTTGCCTTGGCGGTGTGAGGAATGAGCCACACCATGATGGTCACTTCAGCCCCGCATAGGTGCGGACTGCGGGCAGTCCAGGGCCGCCTGCAAGGGTGGACACTCCGTCCAGCCAACCGTCCAGCATGCCCGGGTGGTATTTGATCAGCCGCATCGCAGCCTCTTCGGGATCTTCGCCATCGTTGATGATGTACCCCATGCCCTCGCTTTCCATCGGCACGGTAAAGTCCAGCTGGGCGATCAGGCGCCCGATGTTCGGGCATTCCTCGGTATAGCCCGCGCGGGTCTGGGTATGTACTGTCGCGGCCCCGAAGTCCGGACCGAAATAGTCGTCGCCGCCGCTCAGGTACTCGATGTCGAATTCCACATTCATCGGATGCGGGGCCCACCCGAGGAACACGACCCAATCCTCCCGCGATACGGCCCTGCGCACCTGCGCTAGCATGCCCTGCTCCGAGCTTTCTACAACGGTCCAGCCGCCCAGCCCGAAGGCATTCGTGTCGATGATATCCATCATCTGCGTGTTTGAGCCGGGTTCGATGCCGTAGAAGCGGCTGCCGAACTTTTCTGAGTGGGCGGCCAAGTCGGCAAAGCTGGTGACGCCCGCCTCATACACGTACTTCGGCACGGCAAAGGTGTACTTCGCCCCTTCCAGGTTCTGGTTCACCGTCTCGATGGCATCGCCCTCGATATAGGGCGCAAAATAGGTTGCCATGGCAGGGTCCCAGTATCCCAGGAACAGATCCAGATCGCCGTTGACCATCGCCTCATAGGTGACCGTGGTGCCGAGCACCTTTGTTTCCGCCTCATACCCCAGCCCCTTCAGCAGCACGGATGCCACACCTGAAGTGAGCGCCAAGTCCGTCCAGCCCGGCTCCGCCATCCGGACTTTTTCGCAGGATGCTTCAGCCAAACCCGCCCCCAGAAGCGAAATGCCAAGGGCAGCTGAAATCGAGAATGCCTTCATTTTCTCCTCCCAAATTTATAGACTCATTGGTCTACAAATAGTCTGATAGGTACACATTGACACTCGAGTCAACGAAATATTTACTCCGGCCAGCTCTGGGAGAAACGGATGAAGCGGAACAAACTGTGGAGGCTACGGACCGAGGAATATTCCAAGGCTGCCTTCGAAACCCTTAGTGAAGAAGGGCTTTCCGGAACCACCGTGGAGAAGGTCGCCAAACGCGCAGGCGTCTCCAAGACCAACGTCCTGCACTATTTCGGAAACAAGGCCCGGCTGCTGGAAATGGCCCTGCGTTACGGCAACGCGGACCTGGCCCGCGAAGTCAGCGCGCTCTTGATTCGCTCAAACACGCCGTGGGAGAGGGTCTATTCAGTGATCGAAGCCAATTTCTCGCGCCAGTTTTTTACTCCCAAGATTGCGCATGCCTGGCTCTCTCTGCTCGCGGAGATCCCGTACAATCCAAGCTACCAGAGGATACAGACCGCCATTCACCAGCGGATGCGCTCAAACCTGATGCATGCGCTGGAACAGCTGGCAGACCGGGAACGGGCTGAGGAGGTCGCATTGGCGATTTCGGTCATGATCGACGGGCTGTGGCTGCGGTGCGGGCTGCATGAAGGCGGCATCGGCCGGGACACCGCGCTCCAGCAAATGGAACTGCTTATGGAGTCCCTGTTCCCCAACAGCCCCGAAAGATTGGCTGCCAAGGCACGTATAGATGAGATTCAGTCGATCCTGACCCCGGGCTGAACCCGCTTACTGACAAAACACTTCCGTTTGGGATCTTTGGAGCGGGAGCCGCCACGCGGTCAGCTTGCACGGAAAAGTTGGGCGCCGGTCCCCTCGGTACGGAGCATCAGGACGCACCGCGCAAGATTTGGTCGGCCTGTGCATGCGCTGAGATGAGTCTTCTGCTGGCGTCCAAAAAAACCTGCAGCAAACCCGGCACTAAGGGCTGCACCAGCTGCACTTGCAGCGAAAGTCAGCTCCGTCCCGCTCAGCCGTCTTTACCAGGCGGACCTTGCAATGACCGCTTAGCACCGGTTCCTGACGTGCTGCGCGCGCAAAAGCCTGGCAAGCAATCAAGGTCCGCATAGGGCTCTCTGCTGCCCAATGCGTCTGCGGCGTTCCCCGAAGAAACAGCAAGCTGACAACGGCCATTCAAACCACCTGTAAACTGAGGCGTCAGCGCTGTGCTGATGTCTGGGCTTGGCGGGAGGATAGGAGGGCACACAATGCCAAGAGTCCAACGTCCCGCAGTCACACCGAAACGAAGAGCTTGGAACAAGGGCCGGATCATCGGCCAGAAACGGCCGCTGTTGCCGAAACAGGTCTGGGCGATCCGCGCGCGGCTCGAACTGGCGGACAACCTGCGCGATCTTGCGCTGTTCAACGTCGCAATCGATAGCAAGCTTCGCGGATGCGATCTGGTGAAACTGGCCGTCGCCGACCTGGTGAGGGATGATCGCGTTTGCGAACGCGTGCCTGTGATCCAGAGCAAAACCAAGCGGTCTGTTCAGTTCGAACTCTCTGAAAACACGCGGGATACCATTGCCTTATGGATCAAGTCACCGGAGATGCTCGGCTGCCGTTTCATGTTTCCCAGCAGGTTTCATGACCGCCTGCATATCTCAACACGCCAATATGGCCGGCTCGTGAGGGGTTGGGTGGCCGCAATTGGGCTGGAGCCGAGCGGATACGGCACCCATTCGCTGCGCCGGACAAAAGCAGCGGAAATCTACCGCAAAACCGGGAATCTCCGGGCGGTTCAACTCCTGCTCGGACACACAAAGGTGGACAGCACTGTCAGATACCTTGGCGTCGAACTTGAAGATGCGCTGAGCATTGCCGAGCAAATCGACATTTGAACCACGTTGGCGGACGGCTCGGGCCGTTCGCCAATCCTGAGCGGACCTACGTTCGGGTCGCAGCGGCAGGTCGGATCGAGCCCAAACCTACCACGGTGTCTGTATGACATTGCTGCTCGGTAACGCCGTGATGATGCTGGGGATCGACTGTTGGTCCGCGTGCTTCGTGCTCTGAAACTTCCCGGCCCCCGCCTGCATGATGGCCGAACGTTAGCCTCGAATTAACGCCAAAGTGGCAACATGCGCTGCGGAAACTCAGTGTGGTTGAAAGACAGAGACTAGAAACAAGCCCGTGAGGGCCGCATCCGCCTCTAACGTCCGCACCGGACGGCTTGCTGCGTGATGGCGCTCCCGATCAGATGAGGAGAAAACGGGAATGGAAGTCATTACATTTGCGGGCGATCAGGCCGCTTTTTTCAACAACGGCAGCGACCCCGGCACCGCCAGTGAATTCAGCGGTATCGACAACCCGTTTTTGCCCACGGACATCGTCGAAGTCGAGATCAGCGACACGTCCATCTATGCAAACGGAGAACTCGATTCCAGCCAGATCGACCTTCTGGGGATCACCGTGATCCGAGACGGAGTTTCCTACGATTTCTTCGTCGATTCAGGATACACGATCAAAGATTCCGGCGGCGGTTCCGCTCCGGCACAGGGTTACAGCTTCATTACCACGGCCGAGG
>JBFOLS010000602.1:0-2289 GCA_040830225.1 Leisingera sp. | reverse complement strand
CATCTGAATGTCCATTCCGCGGCCCGTCACCCTGTGGCGCGTCCCGTCAACGGCAACGTTCAGTACTTCGCCCCTGCAGCTGACCAGCACCGCGGCAGCCTCTGCGCCCCCACCAAGGCGGAACCATGACTGCGCCTGCCCCCCATTCGACCAGCCGAGAAGCTCCGGCGCCACGCCGCCAGCCTGTGCCGCGTAGCGCTGCTGGCGCGCCCGGTAGAGCAGGGCCGCCCCAAGCGCAATATCCGGGCCTCCCGGCATTGCATCAGGGGTTTCCCCGAATTGGAAAGCGATGAAATCCGTTGCTGCCCGCCCGGCTGCGAATTCCGGATGTTCCAGCACCTGCAGCAGAAAGTCCCGGTTGCAGACCGGACCGAACAGAACGCTGTCCCGCAGGGCTCCCGCCAGCCGCCGCCGCGCCTCCTGCCGGCTGCGGCCATGCGCGATAATCTTGGCCAGCAAAGGATCATAATACGGAGGCACCAGCTGCCCTGCCGAGATCCCCGCGTCTACGCGGATGCCCGTGCCCGACGGCGGCTGCCACTCCGCAATCCACCCGGCCTGCGGAAGGAAATCCTGCGCAGGGTCTTCAGCATAGAGCCGCGCCTCGATGGCATGGCCGGAAAACTGCACCTCTTCCTGCTGCACGCCCAGCGGCTCCCCCTGGGCCACCCGGATCTGCATCTCCACCAGGTCCAGGCCGGTGATCATCTCGGTCACCGGATGCTCCACCTGCAGGCGGGTATTCATCTCCAGGAAATAGAACGCCCCTTGGCGGTCCAGCAGGAACTCGATGGTGCCCGCCCCCTGGTAACCAGCGGCCTTTGCGGCTGCCACCGCAGCCGCGCCCATCCGGACACGCATGTCCTCATCAACAGCCGGGCTTGGCGCCTCCTCCACCACCTTCTGATGGCGGCGCTGAATGGAGCAGTCGCGCTCACCCACATGAATCACATTGCCATAGCTATCGGCAAAAACCTGCACCTCCACATGGCGCGGGTTCTGCAGAGCTTTCTCCAGGATCATCTCATCCGAACCGAAGGCTGCCAGCGATTCGCTTCGGGCCAGCTCAAGCGCTGCCCCGAAGTCAGCTGCTCGTGCAACAAGCCGCATGCCCTTGCCGCCGCCGCCTGCGGCTGCCTTGATCATCACCGGAAATCCGATCCGGCCCGCTTCTGCCTCCAGCACTTCCGTGGCCTGGTCCGCGCCTTCATAGCCAGGCAGGCATGGCACCCCGGCAGCCAGCATTTTGCGTTTTGCAGCCGCTTTGCTGCCCATCAGTGCAATCGCCTCCGGCGGCGGGCCGATAAAGACCAGCCCGGCCTCTGCGCAGGCGCTGGCAAAATCCGGATTCTCCGACAGGAAACCATAGCCCGGATGCACTGCTCCGGCCCCGGTTTCCTGTGCAGCGGCAATGACCTTGCTGATCGACAGGTAACTGTCTGCCGCAGGGCCTGCACCGATGCAAACCGAGGTATCGGCAAAAGCCCGGTGCGGGCTGACGGCATCGGCCTCGGTATAGACTGCAACACACCGCATCCCCATTGCCCGCGCCGTGCGCATCACCCGCAGTGCGATTTCGCCGCGGTTGGCCACCAGGATCGTGTCAAAGCTGCCCATGCATGCCTCCTTCAGATCCGCGCCACGCCAAAGCTGTTCGGGTTGAGCTGCCGCGCCCGCGCGTCCAGGCAGGTTTGCAGACAAAAGCCGATGACATTGCGGGTGTCGCGCGGGTCGATCATTCCCATGTCGAGCACCCGTCCGGAGGTATAAAACGCATCCGACTGCCCATCGAAATGAGCGGCGATCTTTTCGCGCTGCGCAGCCAGCCGCACCTCGTCCGGCTTTGCGCCCCTGCGCCCGGCGGTACGCCTGGCCACTTGCTCCATGGTCAGCGCTGCCTGCTCTCCGCCCATCACTCCGGTCATCGCATTGGGCCAGGTGAACAAGAAATCGGCGCCAAACGCATAGCCGCACATGCCGTAATTCCCGGCCCCGAAGCTGGCGCCGGTGTAGAGGGAGATCTTCGGCACCCGGATATTGGTCACCGCCTGGATCATCTTGGCCCCGTGCTTGATCATTCCGGCCCGTTCAGAGGCGGTGCCAACCATATAGCCGGTCGTGTTGTGCAGGAAGACAACCGGAGTGCCGGCCTGTTCCATCGCCTGCAGGAAATGTGTGGCCTTGGCGGCGCCGTCAGGGTCCAGCGGGCCGTTATTGCCCAGAATAGCCACGGCCTGCCCCATGATCCGTGCCTGCAGGCAAACCGTTGCAGGCCCGAAACCCGGCTTG
>JBFOLS010000601.1:0-3077 GCA_040830225.1 Leisingera sp. | reverse complement strand
CTCGCATAAATGGGAGAAGGAAGTGCTGCCGACCCGCTGGGTGTCGGAGGAGGACTTCTTCCCGGATGAGGGGCAGTACATGGCGGTTCCGGACCCGGATGCGGAGGACAGCATGACGGTGCTGGAATATGAAATGCAGCCGGGCGATGCGGTGGCCTTTAACTACAAGATCCTGCATGGCGCCCGGGGCAACACGTCCGCTTCCCGCCGCCGCGCCTTCTCGCTGCGGCTGGTCGGGGATGACGCGCGCTATGCGGAGCGTCCTGGCCGCACCTCGCCGCCGTTCCCGGGGCATGATATGCAGCCCGGCCAGCGCCTGCGCGAGGATTGGTTCCCGGTGCTGCTGCAGCGGTAAGGGAGGAGGGGGCGTTGCCCCCTCAGGCCTTCGGCCTTCTCCCCCAGAGTATTTGAGACCAGAAAGAAGCGGAAGCGTGCAGTCCCGGCTGCGCGCTTATTTTTTCAGGTCGCGGCGGATGCCCATGTTCTCGGCATTGGAGAAGGAGCAGGTCTTGCAGATGCCGAATTGCTTGAGGAAGCCGCGTTTGCGGGCGCGGGCGGCCTCGTCCGAGCGGTAGGCGGCAAGGAAGCCGTCCTGCTCGACGTTGGGCAGCTGGATCACCTGGTCGTAATCAATGCAGCACAGGCCCAGGTCGCCGTTCCAGAACACCACCGACTGGAACAGCGGCACCGTGCACATGGCGTGGCTGGTGTGGCGCGGATGGCGGCGCAGCTCCTTCTGGCGCGGCAGGAAATGGGCAAACTCGCGCTTCTGATCGGCGGAGGTGTAGGAGCCGATCGAGAAGGTCTTGAACCGCACCCGGTCAAAGCCTGCTTCCGTCGCCCAGGCCTCCATCTCGTCCATCTGCGGCTCGGAATAGCTGGTGAGCAGCGTTTGCAGCACCGTGACCGGCGACTTGGAGCCGATGTCTTTCTTGATCGTCAGGAATTCCTCAATGCTGGATTTGACCTTGTCGAAGTCGGAATTGACCCGGTAGGTTTCCTGCGCCTCTTTTGAGAAGCCGTCCATGCAGAGGTTCACCCGGGCCAGCCCTGAGCGGATCAGCCGCTCGCTCATCTGCGGCGTCAGCCGGGTGGCATTGGTCGACAGATAGGTGTCATGGCCGTTTTCATGGGCGTAGGCGATGAAATCCGGCAGATCCTTGTGCAGGGTCGGCTCGCCGGAAAAGCTGAAGTAAATCGCCGGTTTCTCCCGCTGATCCTTGAAATCGTCGATGATCTTGCGGAACACATGCGGCTTCATCATGCCGCGCTTGCGCTTCATGGCAAAGGTCACCGGGCAGACCGGGCAGCGCAGGTTGCAGCTGTTGGTTGCGTCGATGATGATGATTTTGGGCGGGCGCCGGAAATAGGCCAGCGGCAGGAACCGGGCCAGGAAGTGCAGGGCGCGTTCATGCAGGCCGGGCGGATTGTCGGGCAGGTCTGGCTGCGCGGAATCCGGGCTGAGGTCCGGCGCGGGGGCGAGATCTTTCATGCAGGCTCTCCGAAAGGTGCTCTTGGGAAATACCTTAAAGGTCAGAAACTGACAGGCAAGGGGGGGCGCTGTCACGGGGTGTGACCAATAGGTGAGGTGCCTGAAAGAAAATTCAAGCCGCACAGGGCTTTGCAGGCAGTGATTTGCGGACGGTTTTCAGCAGTGCAGGTCTGGCGGGTGTGCTGTCAGCGAAATCCCTGTGCCGTTTTTAGACGAGATTGCTGCTTAGGCATGGGGTGAGCATGGCCTCTGTGGAAGAAAGCGGTCTGCAGGCAGAACGCTGCCATGAAAGGGCCGAAGCGTGCCGGTAGCGAGGCAGCGGAGGCTCTCAGCAAAGTCATGCCGGCACGTCCGGAACTGAATTGGAGAATACCCAATGAGCCAGCCCCGCAGCCAGCAGGCGAGCCAGCCGCAAAACCAGCCGATGACGCCGGCCGAACGCCTGAACCGGATAACAGAAGATGCCATGTGCATCGGCTGCGGTCTTTGCCAGTCGGTGGCAGGCCGGGATAGCGTCCGTATGGAACGGGTTGAAACCGGCTATGAGCGCCCGGTGGTGCGCGGCGACCTGGATCATGAGACCGTTGACCGGATCATGGATCTCTGCCCGGGCACCCGTGTCGAGGGGCTGCCTGAGGCTGAACTGAACGAGGGAACCAAGCAGGATCTGGTCTGGGGCGCCTATCAAAGCATGGCGCTGGCTTATGCCGCCGACCCGGAAGTGCGCCATGCGGGCTCCACCGGCGGTGTGCTGACGGCTCTCGGCATGTTTTTGGTGGAAACCGGCGAGGTTGACTTCATCCTGCACGCCAAAGCCTCGGAACGGGTGCCCACCTTTGGCGACCGCACGGTTTCGGAAACTGCGGCTGACGTGCTGGCCGGGGCCGGCTCGCGCTATGGTCCCACCGCGCCGCTCATCGACGTGCTGGAGCAGCTGGACAAGGGCCGTCCCTTCGCCTTTGTCGGCAAGCCTTGCGACATCGCCGCCCTCCGCAATCTGGCACGGGTGGATGCGCGGGTGAATGAGCTGGTGAAATACATGCTGACGCCGGTCTGCGGCGGCTTTATGCCGCCCCAGGGCATGTCCCGCTTTCTGCAGCAGGACCTGGGCCTTGACCCGGAACAGGTCACCGGCTTTCGCTACCGCGGCTATGGCTGCCCGGGACCGACACGGGTGGAGATGGCTGACGGCACTGTGGTGAAAAAACGCTACACCGATTTCTGGGGCACCGATGAAAGCATGTGGGCGCTGCCCTTCCGGTGCAAGGTCTGCCCGGACGGTATCGGTGAGACTGCCGATATTGCCGCCTCAGACACCTGGCCAGGAGGCTCGCCCGATCCCGAAACCGAGGACAGCGATCCGGGCACCAACGCAATTGTTGTGCGCAGCGCCCGCGGCGCCGATCTGGTGCGCCGTGCAGTGGGGGCCGGTTACCTCACCGTAACAGAAGAGGTGAGCCCCCGTTACATGGACAGTGTCCAGCCCCATCAGCGCAACAAGAAATACGCCGCTGGCGCCCGCTATGAAGGCCTGCGCGCCGAGGGCAAGACCGTGCCCCGCACCGCCCGCTTGCGGCTTGATGCG
>JBFOLS010000600.1:0-5444 GCA_040830225.1 Leisingera sp. | reverse complement strand
TTGGCGCCGTGATAGCCGGGCACAACCGGCACTCCGGCCTCCTCCATCAGCGCCTTGGCCGCATCTTTCAGCCCCATCTTGCGGATCGCATCCGCCGAAGGCCCGATGAACGTGAGGCCCGCTGCTTCCACTGCGTCCACGAACTCCGGGTTCTCGGACAAAAAGCCATAGCCCGGGTGGATGGCCTGCGCTCCGGTGGCCTGCGCGGCCCCGATGATACGGTCGCCCAGAAGATAAGACTGTGCCGGGGCCGCGCCGCCGATATGCACCGCCTCATCCGCCATCGCCACATGTTTCGAGGCTGCATCGGCATCAGAATAAACCGCAACCGTCCGCACCCCCATGGCACGGGCGGTCTCCATGACGCGGCAGGCAATCTCTCCGCGGTTGGCAATCAGGATCTTGTCAAACATCGGAGGTCCTCACATCCGGAACACGCCAAAGCGCGTCTCTTCAATCGGGGCATTCAGGGCTGCGCTCAGCGACAGGGCCAGCACGTCGCGGCTTTTGCGCGGGTCGATAATGCCGTCATCCCACAGGCGGGCCGAGGCATAAAGCGGGTGGCTTTGCTCCTCGAACATGTCGATAGTCGGCTGCTTAAAGGAAGCCTCTTCCTCAGCGCTCCAACTGCCGCCCTGGCGTTCGATGGCATCGCGTTTCACTGTCGCCAGCACACCTGCCGCCTGCTCGCCCCCCATCACCGAGATGCGCGAGTTCGGCCAGGTCCACAGGAAGCGCGGGGAATACGCGCGGCCCGACATGCCGTAGTTGCCGGCACCAAAAGAGCCGCCCACCAGCATGGTGATCTTGGGGACATTGGTGGTCGCCACCGCCGTCACCATCTTGGCGCCGTGGCGGGCGATGCCCTCGTTTTCATACTTCCGCCCCACCATGAAGCCGGTGATGTTCTGCAGGAACACCAGAGGGATCTTGCGCTGGCTGCACAGTTCCACGAAATGCGCCCCCTTTTGGGCGGCTTCCGAGAACAGCACGCCGTTGTTGGCAATGATGCCGATGGGGCAGCCTTTGAGATGGGCAAAGCCGGTCACCAGCGTCTCGCCGAAGCGCGGCTTGAATTCATCAAAGCGGGAGCCGTCGACCAGCCGCGCAATCACCTCGCGGATGTCATAAGGTGTGCGCAGATCTCCGGGCACCACGCCCAGGATTTCCTCCGGATCATAGGCAGGCTCTTCCGGGCTGGCCCAGTTCACCGTCAGCGGTTTTGTAATGTTCAGCGACTGCACCGCACGCCGTGCCAGCGCCAGCGCGTGGGCGTCATCCTCGGCCAAGTAATCCGCCACCCCGGAGAGGCGCGTATGCACATCGCCGCCGCCCAGGTCTTCAGCGCTGACCACCTCGCCCGTTGCAGCCTTCACCAGCGGCGGACCGGCCAGGAAGATCGTCCCCTGCTCCTTCACGATGATGGTGACATCCGACATCGCCGGAACATAGGCGCCGCCCGCGGTGCAGGAGCCCATCACCACGGCGATCTGCGGGATACCCTTGGCCGACATCCGCGCCTGGTTGTAAAAGATACGGCCAAAGTGATCGCGGTCCGGAAAGACCTCATCCTGGTTCGGCAGGTTGGCGCCGCCGGAGTCCACCAGATAGATGCAGGGCAGACGGTTTTCCTCGGCAATCTCCTGCGCCCGCAGGTGTTTCTTCACCGTCATCGGATAATAGGTGCCGCCCTTCACGGTGGCGTCATTGCAGACCACCATGACCTCTTGCCCCTGCACCCGGCCAATGCCAGCGATAACACCCGCACTGGGGGCCGCACCGTCATACATCGCGTGCGCGGCGGTGGCGCCGATCTCCAGGAACGGAGAGCCGGGATCGAGCAAGTTCGCCACCCGGCGGCGCGGCAGCATCTTGCCGCGGCTTTCGTGCCGGGCGCGGGATTTCTCGCCGCCGCCCATGCGCGCGGCCTCCGCTGCCTCGCTGATCTGCGCCAGCGCATCCAGATGCGCCGCGCGATTCTGCTTGAAGCCGTCCGAGGAGGGCATCGCCTTGGATGTGAGTTTCATCTCTCAACCTCTCTGTTGGGCGCCCAGCGCCTTAAGCATATTGCGGTGACTAGGCTCAGCACACTCATGAACATGCCTCCCCTTTTGAAGGCATTGCTGAACGCCGGACAAAACGTGCGTTTTCCCAGTTGCCCATTTCGACCTGCAGCGCGCATCCCCACTCATCGAGGTAGGTGCCTTCGCACCCCCATTCCCGGGTTTGAGAAATAGAGGCGAGCATGTTCCTTGCTGCCGGTGCTAACTTTGCCCCTTCGCAGGAGAGGTCTTGAATCTCACCCAAAAGGCGATCGGTCATTACTAACAAGCTCTGAGCTGCTGCCCGATGGCACTCTTCAGCCAGATCTCCCTCGGACAAGCCCTGACAGGAGGAGTGCAAAGCACTCACACATTGATAGTCGCCCATTCGGGTTCCCAAATCAGGCAGCTCGGACAGGCAAGCACGGAATTCTCCCTCAGAGACGGTTTGAGGGTCACTCAGCGCCCCATTTGCGTTGAATATGAACGGAAGAATTGAAAGGATGGCTGAAAGCCCTCGAAAGTTCATCGCTGTGCCTCCCCCGTAGCCCGCGCCTTCAGCTCCTTGCGGATCACCTTGCCGGTCACGGTCATCGGCAGTGTGTCTAAAAACTCCACCTCACGTGGATAGGAGTAATGCGCGAGACGCTCCTTGACGTAGTCCTGCAGTTCCTTTTCCGCGGCTTCTGTTCCAGGCTTCAGCACCACATAGGCCTTGACGATTTCAGTCCTGAGCGGGTCGGGCTTGCCGACCACCCCGACGGTTGCCACTGCCGGATGGGTCAGCAGGCAATCCTCGATCTCCGCCGGTCCGATGCGGTAGCCGCCGGAGGTAATCACATCATCCTCGCGGCCCACGAACCTCAGGTAATCGCCCTCCCAAACACCGCGGTCTCCGGTCACCAGCCATTCACCGCGGAACTTGGCGGCGGTCTCCTCTGGCCGGTTCCAGTACTCCAGCAGCATCGAAGCCGAGCCCCGGCGCACCGCCACATCGCCTTCCGCGTCTGTGAGGTTTCCGTCCGCATCGATCACCGCCAGTTCATGCCCCGGCACCGCTTTGCCGACACAGCCCGGGCACGGCTCGAAATCGGCGGCGCAGGAGGAGGCCACCATATTGCATTCGGTCTGTCCGTAGAATTCGTTGATGGTCACCCCCAGCTCCCGCCGGCCCCAGGCGAGCATCTCGGCGCCCAGGGGCTCTCCGCCGGAGGCAACGGAACGCAAGCCCCGAAGCCCCTGCCCCGCTGCCTTCAGCATCCTGAGCGCGGTTGGCGGGAAGAAGATATTGCGCACGCCGGCCTGTTCGATCAGATCGGCGCAGGCCTCGGGTGTGAATTTGTCGAGCCGCGCCGCCGCCACCGGCACGCCCAGCGCCAGCCCCGGCATCAGCACGTCGAACAGCCCGCCGATCCAGGCCCAGTCTGCCGGCGTCCAAAGGACATCGCCCGGCTGGCCAAGGTGATCGTGGCTGATGGACACTCCCGGCAAATGGCCGGTCAGCACCCTATGCCCATGCAGCGCACCCTTGGGGCTGCCGGTGGTGCCCGAGGTATAGATCAGCACCGCGGGCGTCTCCGGCGTGGTTTCCGCAAAAGGCACCGGGCCGCCATCGATCCCGGCTCTGTCCACAATCACCGCTTCGGCAAGATCGCCCAGCAGGCCCGCCCCTTCCGCATCCGTGAACACGAACCGCACGCCCGCATCACCGGCGCGGGAGGCGAGCGCATCCCGTTTGAACAGCTTGAACAAGGGCACCGAAATGCCGCCCGCCTTCCAGATCGCCAGATGCGCCGCCGCGCACCAGGGCGACTGGCTGAGCAGCACCCCGACCCGGTCGCCCGGCTGGATACGCTGCAGCAGATAGCGGGCGAGCCCGTCCGCCATCTCTGCCAGCGCGCCATAGGTAATGTCCCGCCGTTCCGGGCCTGTCATGTCGATCAGGGCCAGCCCGCCGGCCGGATGCGACAGGCATTGCGCCGCCATGTTCAGCCGCTCCGGCAGCTCCCAGCCGTCATCAGGGCGCAGGCCTGGAATGTTACGTTTATCATGCATATTTAGACATTCCTGAAACGCATGGCAGATATGCAATTTCCCATTGGGTTTCAAAGGGTAAACTGCCAAGATCTTGATCCAGATCAGGGTTTCCAGGCGTTTCCGGGTGCACCACTGCCGGGTCAACATAAGAAAAGGGACGCACCCCATGAAACGCCTGGTTTCCGCTCTGGCACTGACTTCCGCCTTCGCCGCACTGGCCGCCCCCGCGCTGGCTCAGCAGCAGGGAGACTGGACCGTCGGCGTCGGTATCGCCAATGTGAACCCCAAATCCGGCAACGGCACCCTGGCCGGCGCTGCCGCGGACATCGACGACGGCACCGCGCTGTCGCTGACACTCGAGTACTTCTTCCGCGACAACTGGGGTGTCGAGCTGCTGGCCGCCTCGCCGTTCTCCCATGACATCAATCTGAACGGTGCCTATGCAGCCAAGGCCAAGCAGCTGCCGCCGACCCTCTCGGTCAACTACCACTTCCCGACCCAAGGCAAAATCAAGCCGTTCCTCGGCCTTGGCCTGAACTACACCACCTTCTTCGAGGAAGAGACCGCGCTTGGCACGCTTGAGCTGGACGACAGCTTCGGCATTGCTGTCAACGCAGGCGCAGACTACCAGATCTCCGACCGCGGCGCGCTTCGCCTTAACGTCCGCTGGATGGATATCGACACCGATGCCACCCTGAACGGAGCGGGCATCGGCACCGCCGAGATCGATCCGGTTGTTGTGAACGTCGCCTACGTGCACCGTTTCTGATCCTTCTGTTCAAACACGCTGGCAGGCTGCAGCCTGCCAGCCCCTCACATGCCGCTATTCGCCAAACCAGGCGTCTTCGAGGTAGAGCGCCTGCTCCCCGGTCAGCCGCATCAGGCAGCTCAGCACGGCCGGACCGCCGCCGCTGCCGCCGCCCCATTGCGCTCTTTCAAACTCACAAGTGGTATCGCGGTAGGTGATCCAGGCCCGCTGCATCTGTTTCAGCGCCGGAGCGGTTCGGGGCGCCGATGAGCCCCAATTATCCAATTCCGCATCCGATGCCCGCGCCTTGGCCCTGACCGCCTTGTAGGCGGCATTCAACCGGGCATCCCAGTATTCCCGCTCCTGATCTAGGCAGTCCATCATGCCGACGGTGGTTGACCCGCCGGAACCGGCGCCCATGCACTGCTGCGCAGACACCCCCAGGCAACCACGCTTGCCTTCAGGTGTGACCGCTTGCGCCACGCAAGCGTCCGTGGCGGCAGGAGAGAACCGGACCTCCTGCGCTGCCGCAGAGCTTGCCAGTAGACTTGCCGCCAGCAGGACCGGACGCATCACATGGTTCCCATCAGCTCGCGCCCGATCAGCATGCGGCGGAT
>JBFOLS010000599.1:0-6624 GCA_040830225.1 Leisingera sp. | reverse complement strand
AGCGGATAAAAAAGCAGCCAGCAAGCATGCGACAAAGTAAACTGGGCCGCAAAGAGCGCCGGGCGGTCCTGAGCATGGGCCGAACGCGCCAGCAGCCGTCCCGAGGGCGTGAGAATGGCTGAATACCCCAAGCCGATGATGGCCCAGCCGGTTGTCAGCAGAACAAAACTGAGCGGCTGAACAAAGGCTGCCAGCGACAGGCAAGCCAGCGCCGCAATTCCCAGCCACGCACCTGACAGCATAACGGTGCGGTCGGAAAGGCGCTCCAGCAACCGCGGCAGCATGAAGGCCGCCAGCATCGAACCGCCGCCGAACCCGGCCAGGGCCAGCGCGACTGAGCTCTCAGGCAACCCCATCCCGGCGCGCACCAGCACCACCGTGTTGACGATCACCATCGAACCAATCGCCGACACCACCCAGTTGAGCGCCAGCAGCCCGCGTAGCCGCGGTGTTCTCAGGTAATTACGGATGCCGCGAGTGGTACGCTCATAGATCGGCCTTGGCTTGGCCGGTTCTGGCGACGGCAGCGCTATGGACAAAAGCAGCAGCGCCGAAGCAGCAAACCCCGCTGCAGTGCCCCAGAACAGCGTGCCGGAACTCACTAGCAGCAGAAGAGCCGCTGCCAGCATCGGGCTGGCCAGGCTTTCCAGTTCAAATGCCAGCCGCGACAGGGACAGCGCCTGGGTATAGTCCTTTTCATCCGTCAGCACATCGGGAATCGAGGCCTGGAACGCAGGCGTAAATCCAGCCGAGGCTGATTGCAGCACAAAGATCAGCATATAGACCTGCCAGACCTCAGTAACGAACGGCAGACAAGCGGCAACTGCCATCCGCACCACGTCCAGCGTGATCAGCATCCGCCGGCGATTGATCCGTTCGGCAAAGGCCGCGGCGACTGGCGCTACCGTAACATAGGCCACCATCTTGATCGTCAGAGCGGTGCCGAGAACTACCCCTGCCCGCTCACCTGCAAGGTCAAAGGCCAGCAGCCCCAAGGCCACGGTAGCGAGCCCGGTGCCGCTCAGTGCAACGATCTGGGCTAAGAAAAGATGCCGGTATGTCCGGTTCCGGAGAATAGCTAACATGATTTCACAAATACCTGCTGATGGCCTTCAGACCGGCCAGAATGGTTTCGCTGGCCGCATCGCTTTCGGCAGGCACTAGGCAATGGTCGATGTGATCGTGGATCAGCACGCGTTTGGCGTTTGTAATGGCGCTTTCGACCGCCTGAAGCTGCTGAGCGATCTCCAGGCAGGGCTTGTCCTGCTCGATCATCGAGATCACTTTTGCCAGATGGCCATTCGCCCGCTTTAGCCGGGCGATTGTTTTCGGGTGGGTGTCATGGGCATGTGTCATGCCAATCAGCTATCCCCCCCTAGAGGATGAGTCAAATGACCTTCCTTCGGGGCTGGAAGACCAAGCCGTCGCGGGCAATATTCCTGCCTTCCGTAAATTGTCAGCTGACAATCTCGGCGCCGGCCTGCCAAGAAAACGAGTGGCGGATTTGTTCCGACCGTTGATTTCCCAGTTATGTTGTTAGCTCACAATTGCCAGCTGACAACTTATGAGCCGTGTAGCAACAGTCCTGCTAGGGGACGAGGCTTGTGAAGTTGGTCCTTAAGGACCAACATGCGGGTTGCAGACGTCCGGAAACGGTTGCAGAAGTCAGCAAACGGTCCGTACGGGCTGATTTCCAGATAACAGAGCTTTCAGCATCGGCCTGGTGGAGAATTGGCCAACCCTTGCCTTCTGAGCCAACCGCCGCAGATAAGCTCCTGGGCTGCGGATAGAGCCCATTTTCTCCAGCATGCAAAGCACCACCGTAGCCGCATCTTTCCGCCCCATGGCGGCTCTGGCATCGCTCAGAACAGGCAAATCAATGCCCATCATTGGCGACAGCTTCTCGGCAATATGATCGGCGTCTTGCCAGCTGCGCAACCGACCGGGATAGAAGCTCTGGAATTCCTGACAGGCCGATAGAACTTGGCTCAGTTCATTCTCAGTGCTGATTTGGTCGGGCTGGGTAACAAAGTCTTCGTTTTTTTTGTCAGCGGCCAAGCCCCCTTCAGAGTCAGAATCAGATTTATTTGAATCCTGTATGTGCCGCTCATTTTGGCTGCCGGTGCCGCTCAATCCGGTTGCAAGCAGGGCAGGGGAAGGCTGTTCCAGGCTCTCCGGGAGGGCAGCAATTTCTCTGCGCAAAGCCTCGGCCGCCTGGCTCAGGTCGTTCTCACAGGGCTTGCGGCGCAACAGCTTGCGGACAGATTCCACGAGCTCCGCTGCTTTGCCGGGCGCGGCCTCGATTAACTCTTGGCGCAGCACGGCGACCTTGTCCCGCAACAAGGCGAGATGCTCAGCGTGGGATTTCGCAGCCAGAGCGGCGTCGAAGATCTGGCTTGCATGGCGGGCAAGGGGGGAGAGGTCAAACCCGAAGGCCAGCTGGCAATCGGTTCCGGCCCGGCGGGCATAGCGCTTGCGGTTAGGGCTGTTCTTGCGGCTGACAATCCCGATTCCGGTCAGGCTCGCCAGATGACGGCGCAGGGTGCTCTCCGGCATGCCATTCAGCCGCTCCGACAGTTTGCGGTTCGAGGGGAAAACAACAGCGCTGTCCGGCTCTGCCGGGATCCCACGCTCGGGGAAAAAAGTCATCAAGGCCTTCAGCACACCGAGCGCGCGGTGGCTCAGGCCGAATTCCTCAGCGGCATGGGTGAGCGCAGCCAGAAGGTCCCACTTGTCATGGGTACCTGCCAGCTGGCCGCACTGATCCATCCGCCCAAATGCGATTTGGGACGCATGTTCCATCTTTTTTTCACGAAAGACAAAAAATACCCGCCCCCATGCGGCGCATGGAGTTGACAGTGACGAGTCTGAGAGGCTATTCCAAAGGTGCTAAATCGAGAACGGCCTTCTGGGATGTAATGTCCTGGGGGGCTTTTCTTTTGTCCGGGCTTCGTGCCTCCTGTCCTGTTTCTCTGCTCTTGCTCAGTCTTCCGGCTGCTCAGGCTGGTCTTGCTGCCAGCGGCCGTGAAGCTCGGTCATGATCATTTCCGCATGGGCGTCGAACCAGGTGTCGAACCCGGGCGCATCCTTGGCGGAGATGGTCAAAGTGATGCCTTTGGCGGTGGACTTGATGCCCGCCACCGCGGTGCCGTTGCTGCCTTGCAGGGCGCGTGATTTCGCCGGGGCAGGGGAGGGCTTGGCAGCTTGGGAAGCGTTTTGCGCACTCTGCAGCACCGCCTCGAACCGGCCATCGGAGTCATTCGAGAGGAAATCGGGTGTGTTAGAGACGGCGGCCGCGCGGGACTTGGCGGCCGGATCCTCGAACAGCTTGACCAGGGTCATCCAGCGTTCGCGGCCGATGCTGGGGGCAGAACCGATCAGCCGCAGCAGCGGCAGGTCGAAGGCATTGCCCACCTTCAACATACGCGAGACCATCGGCAGGTCGATTGACAGCGCCGCGGCGATTGTCTGCCGGTCATAGCCATCCGTTTGCAACTGCGCTGCGAAAGACGCCTTTTCGATAAAGCTCAAGTCCTGGCGTGAAGTGTTTTCCTGCCCTTGGGCCATCACCAGCGCATGGTCGTCCAACTGCCGCACCATGGCCTTCACTGGCAGGCCCAGTTCCCGCAGCGCCCGCAGGCGGCGGCGGCCATAGACAATCTCATAGCGCCCGGGTGACTTGGGATGGGGCCGCAAAAGCACCGGAACCTGCTGACCATAGGTCTGCAGGCTCTCTTTCAGCTGTTCCATCGCGGCGCCGTCGAGCCCCAAGCGGTCCTCGTAGCCGGCATCGTCGATCAGCGAGGTATCAACCTCCTGCACCGCGCTTTCCTGCAGCTTGCTGAGCGAAGACTGCAGCGCCCCGACCGCGCCGCGCGGCATCATCTTGGGTTTTGCCGCCGGTGCTGCCGGGGTTTGGTTGTTCAGGGCTGTGCTCAGGATGCCTTTGCGTGCCATCAACGCCTCCATGCCTGTTGAAGGAGCGACTCTATTTCATCGTTCACCTGATTGAGTGAATCCACTGCACGGTCGTAGGTAGACCTGTGAAACTGGGATCTTTCCACCTCGTAAACTGTCTGCTGGGTGAGGCCCGCGTCGGAAATCGCCGTGGACTTCAACATCGGCGCGACCATCACCTCTTCCCCGAACAATTGCCGCATGAATGCAACCACTTGTTGCTGCGGGCCGTCATTTGGCTCGTAACGGTTGATCAGGAAGCGTAGAAAATCAAACTCCAGCGAAGCTCCCGCATTAGACACTACATCGAGCAATTCGGCACTCATTTGCAGGAATTGCGACATCGAGGCGATGTCCAGCATGTTGGGCACAACGGTAATCACCACGCCGGTGGAGGCGCAAAGAGCCGACATCGTCAGATAGCCCAGTTGCGGCGGGCAGTCGAAGATGATCACATCGTAGTCCTGCTCGACTTCCTCCAGTGCGGCGGCCATGCGCGAGAAAAACGCGGGCTGCACGTTATTGAGGAGCGCTTGCGGCGTCTCATGCTCGAATTCCTGCAGGATCAGCCCGCCTGGCGCCAAGTCCAAGCCGCTGAAATAGGTTTGCTGGATAATCTGGCGCATGGGCAGGGGGTCATCATAGCGGATTGCGTCATAAATCGTCCCTGTTTCGAGGAAATCTACCTCAGGCCGGTAGCCGAAAAGCGTCGTCAAGGACGCCTGCGGGTCGATATCCACCGCCAGCACACGGTAGCCTTTCAAGGCCAGCCGCTGCGCAGTGTGAATGGACGAAGTGGTCTTGCCCGAGCCGCCCTTGAAGTTCAGGAAGGACAGGACCTGCACTTTGTCGCCCTCCCGGCGTCCGCGCAGGTAGGTGCCCGGCGTCTTTGCCGAGGCATCCAGGATCTTGCGCATCTCCAGCAAATCGGCGGCGGAATAGTGGCGCCGCCCTCCGGGAGTGGTGTGAACCTCCGGGAATTTGCCGTCAAAATGCAGCTTGCGCAGGAAACTTGGCGAGATGCCCAGCATCTCCGCCGCTTCACCAGCGCTGAACAGACGCAATTCCTTCCTTGCGTCCGGCGCAAAACTCGCCAGCATGTGGCTTTCAAGGGCCGCACTGAGGTTTTCCGCGTTCTCGCGGATTCGCTGATTGATGTGGAGTGCTACTGCCAACTGCTGCCCTCTCGATAGTAACGCTGTTTTGCGTCAGCGCTTTATTTATCGTTTCTATACGCAATGCGAACGCAGTTGTGCAATAGATTCCTTCATTTACAGGTTGCATGCCGGGTGCCCAGTTTGTGGCCGGGCACAGAATAATTGCACGTATTTCACTGTAAAATATTGAAATACAATAGTAATGTTGGGTGTGGCGTTTCGGGTCGGTGCTGTGGATAATTTTTTACTGGCTGTGTGCATGATACGAAAAGATGGCCGCACAGTGAGTCGCGCAAGCTCAGAGTTTCCCGGCAATTAGGCCTGTTTAGGCTCTAATGAGCGGTTTTGTTGTCCTCAGCCGGACCTAGGCTCCGCAGTATGAAATCCGCCAGGCCGGTTCCCGCAAATGGAGTGTCGGTTTTTGCAAGCGGATTTCGGAATCCTGCACGTCAAACCATGTTGCCGCCTTCACACTCTCCGCCAAAGGAGAACACTGCCATGACTGAGCAAGCCACCGCGACCCGCTCGCGTTCCGGCGGCCGCCACGCCCGCCGCGCCCTGCGCACCGCGCCGAAATTCGACATGCTGCCCGGCCTCACCCGCAATATTCCTCTGTGCGAGGTGATGGACGGCAGCCAGGTCGAAAAGATCGACAATGCCTCGATGGACATCTTGGAAAACGTGGGCGTCCAGTTCCGCGACCCCATCGCGCTGGAAGACTGGAAGCGCGCCGGTGCAAAGGTTGACGGCGAACTGGTCTACCTTGACCGCGGACTGGTGCGCGAACTGATCAAGACCATCCCCAGCGATTTCACCTACCACGCGCGCGATCCGCAAAAGAACGTGCGCCTGGGCGGCAAGCACTCGATCTTTGTACCGATGACGGGCGCGCCGTTCCTGCGAGACCTGGAGGATGTGCGCCGCAACCCGATGCTGGAAGACCTGGCGATGTTCCACAAGCTGGCGCATATGATGCCAGCCCTGCACTCCTCGGCGCATCACATCGTCGAACCTTACGATCATCCGATCAGCCAGCGCCACCTGCGCATCACCTATTCGTCGATGAAATACTCGGACAAGACGTTCATGGGCATGACCACCAGCCCAAAGAACGCCGAGGACGTGATGGACATGTGCGCCATCCTGTTCGGCGAAGACTTCATCATGAACAACCCCGTCACCACCGGCAACTGCAATGGCAACTCGCCGCTGGTCTGGGATGAGACCATGCTGGGCGCCATGCGCGCCTTTGGCAAGCGCCGTCAGCCGGTGCTGTGCTCGCCCTTCGTTCTGGGCGGCGCTAATACCCCGGCATCTGTTGCGGCGTCCGTTGCACAGCTGAATGCGGAAGCGCTGTCGGCTCTGGCCTATACCCAAGTCTGCAACCCGGGCACCCCGGCGATCTACGGCCATTATCTGTCGACCGTCAGCATGAAATCCGGCGCGCCGATGGCGGGCACCCCGGAAATCAGCCTGATGAACTTCATGATCGGCCAGATGGCGCGCTATT
>JBFOLS010000598.1:0-4175 GCA_040830225.1 Leisingera sp. | reverse complement strand
GCATCGGTCAGCTGACCGTCATAGCTGATGCCGTGCGAATAGAGATTGCTTTCCGCAGAGGACAGGGTTTCGGCTTCTTCGCGGGCTTCCGCATAACTCTCGCCCTTGCGCTGCACATCTTCGACGCTCCAGCGATTGCCGCCGTCTTCTGTATTGGTCAAGCTGCTGTGCTGGCTGGCCCGGAGCGCGTTTACCGCATCACCGTATTTGGAAACCGTCTCGGAGAGGCCAGAGTCGCGGGCAGCAGTAGCAACACGGCGGTAAGCGTCACTATCCAGACCGGTTCCGATAATGCTTCCGTCGAGACCTGCGGAAAGACCCTTCCCACCAGCGCCGAGGCCTCCTTTTGCCCCCGCGGAGAGTGCCACTTTGTAAGCCGCTTCGAGGGAGATCCCGTGTTCTTTTGCGAAGTTCTCGACTGCGGTGTGCGCTTCCCGGGCCTCACGGCTCTGGCGCACGCTGTCAGATGTGCTGCGGTCATTGGCGACTGACGTTCCCTCCGAGAGCGTGCGCCCGAAATTCGCATAGTTGGCAGCGGTTTGGTTGAGTGCAGTGCTCCACTCATCGCGCAGCGAAGTAGCATTTCGGATTGCCGCCTCTTTCCGGTCTGACACTTCCTCCCGGATGGTCTGGCCCACCCGAGCCGACATGCCGCTGGTCGATTGGGCTGTGCCGGTGGCAAAGGTCACAGAACCATCGGCATTGACTGTCCGCATCGCGCCGTTTGCCATCCGCACGGTGGATGCCCCGGCATCATGCACGGCAGAGGTGTTCCATTTGTTGGCGGCAAAGTTGTTCAAGCTGGCGTTGGCGAGGGAAATGTTTCCGGTTGCAGCTTCGCGGCCTGAGTCAATGGCCGCCCCCTGCCCCACGTTCAGCATCGAGGTTGCAAGGCCTGCCATGCGGCTCGCGCCGAACAGGATCACGGTGGAAATGAAGGGAACCGACATCATCAGGTAGCCGGCCATGGTGCCGACATCCTGCTCCACAGCACGCACACCAAGGTGGTTGGCGAAGGTTAAGGAATAGTCGAGAGCACCATTGCTGTAGGAACCCATTGCCTCGCGGTAGTAACCGGAGCTGGAGTGCATGAGGATGGAATGCAGGATTGCTGACAGCGGATCCCAGGCGGCCAGCCAAAGGAAGCCGCCGAAGTAACCTTTCATGACGGTCCAAATCAAAGGCGTCATCATCATGACCATCGCCAGCGGGAAGGCCGCGTAATAGAGAGTTTCAAAGACGATTTTCAGGAGCGGCACCCATTTCAGCGCGGTGATCCCCACAGCTGAATAGCTGGCCGATGTCTGTGCTTCCGCCCGGGCCGCCTGATACGAGGTCATGGCAGCGTTGTTGCCGGAAGACGCAATCAGCCGCTGGACCGCACCGTCCAGAGAATTGACCATCATGCTTTGCCGGATGGTGTTCAGGGCACCGGGCGCGGTCATGCCGATGAAATTCTGAAACTGGTAGAGCGTCCGCCGCATATCCAGGGCCGAGGCATTGGGGTCGCTTGTAAAGTGACTTTGGTCTTTCGCAGCGGCCTTCTGATAGAGAACGTTTTGAACTTCAGCATTGATGCGGGTGTAGAGCTGCGGCCAGCCTTCGGCGCAGGTGGTGGTTTCTCCCAGAACCGGATCATAATAGGCCAGAGACTGCGGGAGGTTGGCGGCGATGTAGTTTGCGAGATGGCCTGTCCGCCCCAATTCGCCCACATCGACAATGCCGATGTTCGAGCCATCGACCACGCAGTTTTCCATGAAATTCACGAGAGATTCCTGAACAACAGGTGTCACCGCACGCCAGCGTGTCGCCTGGCTCAAAATGGTGGAGCCAAACAGCATTCCCGACTTCTGGTAAGTCAGGTTGTCGGGGGCGGCGAGCAGTGTTTCCATCACATCGGTTAGCGATGCGCCCGCCCTCGATGTGAGAGACCCCACCCAGGCTACGGACCACGGCACATTATCCACGGTTCCATAGATGCCAAGCGGCACGGTGGAATCCATGATGATCACCCGCGCTTTGGGGCCAAGGCTGACGGTGACCAACAAGATGACGCCGATAAAGTAAGTCAGCGCCTGCCGTGCGGCTCCGAACAGTGCCAGCTGGAAACTGGCGACCAGGACACCCGCAGCCAAGGCACCATAAAGGAGCGTGCTGAAGTTCGCAGAACCGGTGAATGCCGCAAGGTAATTGAAGACGTCGTAGAGATAGTAGCCGCCGCCAACAGTGTGGATTTCGAGTTCGGGCATTTGTTACTGCCCTCCGGTCTGATTGATGAGGTTGCCGAACACGGCGTTGGAGGACGCTGCCAATTCCCCGCGGGCGAGGCTCAACCGCTCCAGATTGCGCAGAGCTTCAGCGTATTTCCGCTGTGCGGAGGCCCGCAAATCCTGCAGCACGGCCTTGGAATCGCGCACCGTGTCCTGAAACTCCCGGTTGATGTCACCGGCAATATCGACGTTGGCGGCCGAGTTCAGGATCTCGGTCATGCCCTCATCGATGTAAGCAATCGCCAGATCCACGGCGACCAGCTCCGCCATCGAGTTGATGTCATCCTGGACAAACTGATATTTGTAGCTCTTGGCCGTAACCAGGTGCTTGTAGACCGGAATGGTGGTCAGGTTGATCAGCGCAATAGCCTCGTCGGGCGGCGCAGTGTCGTTGGTAATGGCGTCCGACAGCCCTTGGATCGCGTCAGCCGTGACCGCAAAAAGCGCTTTGGACCGTGTCATGGTCCGGTCCCTGAGAACCGGGCGCAGGCAGTCATTGGTCTCATCGCAGCGCAGGCTCTTGTATGAGCCGCCTTCAACCATCGCCATGGCGGCATCCGGCGTCAGAGCACGCGGCGGGATGGTGCGGTGGGTCGGGCTTTCATCATCATTTTCCGCTGACACGGTGATGATTGTCCCGGTCAGCGTCATGAAGAATTCTGCGATGCGCGGGTTAGAGGACAGGAAATTGTTTTTCTTCACCGCTCGCCAGGCATAGTTCACATCGGTTGGCACTTGCTCAGCCAGCGCGCCGCTAGCCCGTCCCAAGGTCGAGCTATGCTGGCCGCCGGTTCCGCAGCCGTGGCGGGAGGCCACACGGTCTGCAAACCGACCGGTGTATCCGCCAATCGTCTGACAGACATGCTGGGATGCACCATCCATTTTCGGCCAGAGAGAAGCTGTGAGCAGCTGACCGGCCTCGCAGGAATTGATGTTGCCAGCGTTCACCTGCTGCATCAGATCCCGCAGTTTGGCGACGATTTCCTGCACGGAAGGAGACAGGCTTTCCAGAGCGAGTTCGAAAGCAAACCCGGCAGCGTTCTGCATGATGGCTTCCATCAATGCGATCAGCTCTTCCTCTGAAATAAAGGAGAAAGCACCGCCGAAGATGTCGATGCCGCCGCAGCCAGCGCGCACCGAGGGCAGCTGAATGGCAGCAAGCTGGCTGTTGCGCGGACGGGTCCGCAGGTAGAGAGAGCCCAATGTGGCATACCCCGCCTGCTGACCCTTGTATGCCGTTGGTTTGGTGACGTTCACACCGCCGCCGGTGCGCTCCCAGAACTGTTTCAGATCATCGCCTACATCTGCCTGCAATGGTTGAGGCGAAAAGGAAGCGGCAGCGGCGAAAAGGGCGGAAAAAACAAAACGTTGCATGGATCAATCTGCCGCCATGTTCGAGTGAAAGCGAGCACGCATGTTGCGAAGAGGTTGAAGTTTGGCGAACCGAATGAAGCAAATCGCCGCCGCGCCGCCCCATAGGAAGACGCTGAAAAAGACCATCCAAAGGATTTTAGATGCCCACAGGTCTTGCCACGGCACCGGCGGCGTGAGGGTCAGCCAAATATCAAAGGAAATTGCCAGCCAAGCTACACCGGAGAGGACAGCTGAACAGATGCAAGCAACCGCCTCCCTCTTCCCGATTTCCTGGTCTTTCGCGAAAAAGAAGGCTGCAACGACAGGCGCGAAAACAGAAGGCAGGGCTATCCAGGACGAACCGGGCAAGCCAGTTAAAAAAACACACTGTGACAACCGCTGGTGGCAACAGAACACAGGGCACAAAGGCCCAAGCAGGCGGTCTAACCTCAAACAGTTCAGAAGCCGAAACGCGGGAGGGCGCCTTCATGCCATGGTCCTTTCTTCTGCGGTGAGAACATCGCGTCCAGGGAGATCGGGAAGGCCGTCTTC
>JBFOLS010000597.1:0-15242 GCA_040830225.1 Leisingera sp. | reverse complement strand
TGACGATTTTGCCACCTTGGCAACCGTCACGCCGCGGGAGGGCGTTTCCCGTGATATTCGGGGCATATTCGGCGAGCCATTTTTCAACACGCAAATCGGCGAATATGAGGCCGACGCGACCCAGCCGCGGTTGACCTGCAAGGCTTCGGACGTTGCCGACCTAAGCGCAAAAGACGAGGTCGAGATTGACGGCAAGTCCTATCTGCTGCTGACCGGGCCGCAGCCTGACGGAACCGGTTTTGCCGTGCTGAGCCTGGCGGCGGTGTCCTGACCCATGCTGGTCTTTGACTTTGATGACCGCGAGCTGAAGCGCATAGCAGACGAGTTCGGGGCTAGCGAAAAAGAGTTGAAATTTGCCTATTCTCGGGCTCTGCGGCGTACTGCTCAAACCATGAAAGCTCGCGCACGTAAGGGGTTGCGGACTGAATTGCAGCTTCGCACTGCGGCTGAACTTCGCAAGCGTCTGCAAGGGTTTCGCTTCAAGCCGAGGAAGGGATTGGGTGAGGTCAAAATGTGGTTTGGCCTAAACGATATGCGGGTGTCTGCCTTCAAGGGCAGGGCCGCCCGCACCGGCGCCGGAGCGTCCTTTGCGGGCCATGAATTTCCTGGTGCCTTTGTCGCCCGCAACTCCAAAGGCCGCATGACTGTAATGCGGCGGGCCACGCAAAAAGCCTATCCTATCAAGGAGGAACGCATGCCTATCGAAGACAAGGCGCAGAGCTACATTGTGGACGAGGTTTTCGACGAGATTGAAGCGGTATTCTTCAGGCACTTTCGGGCCGAGGTGCGGGCAAAAACTATTTACGGCGCTGGAAAACATACCAAGGCATGGGGGCGGGTTCGCTGATGGCAGATAATCTCGATCTGGACCAGTTGCACGAAGCCATTCTCACCAAGATCAAGGAGCAGTTTCCTGCCCTGGTGACCGTCGAGGATTATGAGGCCGACCGCAAGGGATTGAAAGTGCCGGCCATTTTGCTTGAGCTGGTAGATATGGAGGCGGCACCGGATGATGACGGCGGCAGCGGGCAGCTGCCAGTGATCAGTAAATGGGCCGCTCGGGTGGTGTTCGGCTTTGCGCAGGAAAACGTGAAACGCGAAGTGCGGAGGCTGGCCGGAGCACTAGGGGTTCTGGTGCATCAGAACCGGTGGGGGATGGCTGTGGGCCCGGCTGCGGTCACCGTCATAGGGCCCGATGCTTTTGACCCGGCTTTCGACAAACACGAGGTTTGGGCGGTCGAATGGGATCAGCAGATCGACCTGGGCGAAAACGTCTGGACCGGCGAGGGGGTTGTGCCGGTTGAGGTCAAGATAGGTTACGCCCCGGAAATCGGACCAGGCAATGAGGCAGAATACAGTGAACTGCCAGGCGGTGCCGCATGAGCTATGGGGCATCACGCGGCGAGCAGATGCGCGAGGGCATTATCCGGTTTGGCGTGGTGACCGCTGTTGATGCGGGTGCCGCCCGCGCAAAGGTGTCTTTCGGCGGTGAGAGCGAAAGCGGATGGATACCTTGGATGGCGCCCAGAGCGGCAGGAATATCCATCTGGGCGCCGGTATCTGTCGGTGAGCAGGTGATCGTTGCATCGGAGTCCGGCGACACGGCCAACGGGATGATTTTGGGGTCAGCCTTCAGTCAGCAGAATCCGGGAGCAGCTGCAACGGAAGGCCTGTTCAAAATTCAGGTTGGCCCGTCTTCCATTGAAATCGACGAAAACGGGGTGCGGATCAAAGGCCCCAAGATTGACCTAAACTGATGCCGGGGGTTTCGCGCATTGGGCAAGATGCTGCGGGCGGCACTATCGTCGAGGCGCTGGCGCCATCGGTGCGGGTGAACGGCAGTTCCGTAGCAGTGCTGGGCTGCGCGGTGGCGCCTCACGGGTTTGGCGTGCATGGCGCTCCTGTGATGGCTTCAGCAAGCGGGACTGTCTTTGCCGAGGGGATTGCCGTTTGCAGGCAAGGCGACCTGGCGTCCTGCGGCCATGCTGCCAGCGGTTCTGGCGATGTGTCGGCCGGGGACTAGAGGAAAACCGCCAGAGGTTCCGCTGATGCTTTTCCGGCGATGCTCGCCCTATGCTTGGTATCGACGCCACAACCGGGAAAAGCCTGTCTGGCCTTGATCACCTGCGCCAATCGGTGCGGGACATTCTCACCACGCCCATCGGAACCCGTGTTATGCGCCGGGATTACGGCAGCCGCCTTTACAGCCTGGTCGATGAGCCGATGAATGACGCGACCCGGCTGGACATGATGGCCGCCACTTATGAGGCGTTGGAAACCTGGGAGCCACGTCTGCAGCTGGACAGCATTAGCGTGGAAATGCCGGAGCCAGGCAATGTGCTGGTGTCGCTGCAAGGGGTGTATCTGCCCGACGGTCAGCCAGTCACCCTTGACGGAATAGAGGTGCGCTAATGGCTGGTGGTTTCTCCGCAATTGACCTTTCCCAATTGCCCGCCCCGGATGCCGTGCAGGCGGTGGACTATGAGGCAGCGCTCGCTGAAATGCTGGCAGACCTGCGGGCGCGCGCGCCAGCTTTTGACGCGCTGGTCGAAAGTGATCCGGCCTTCAAGCTTTTGGAGCTTGGGGCCTATTTCAAGGTTCTGCTGCAACAGCGTGTTAACGATGCCGCGCGGGCTGTCATGCCCGCGTATGCGCTAGGCGCCGACCTAGACCAGATTGCGGCGCGCTATGGTGTTGCCCGGCTGGTGATCGACGCGGGTGACCCGGAAGCCCTGCCGCCCGTGGCGCCGGTATTTGAGAGTGATTCCGATTTCCGCCGCCGCATGCTCCTGGCCTTTGAGGGTTTGAGCGCTGCTGGGCCGGTTGGGGCCTATATCTTTCACGCACTGGGTGCCGACCCGGACGTTGCCGACGCCAGCGTGCAGAGCCCGGCGCCAGGCGAAGTGCTTATCTCAGTGCTGTCCCGCACGGGCGACGGCACCGCCGGGGGCGCGCTGGTTTCAGCCGTTGTGGCTGCGGTCAACGCTGATGAGGTGCGGCCGCTATGTGATCTGGTGACCGTGCAGGCGGCGGAAATCCTCACCTATTCGATCAATGCCACGCTGACAGTCTATCCTGGCCCGGATAGCGAAGTTGTGCGGGCGGCCGCAGAGAAGGCCGCACAGGCCTATGCCGATGCCCAGCACCGGCTGGGGCGCGACGTGACCCTTTCGGGGCTGTACGCGGCCCTGCATCAGCCGGGGGTGCAAAATGTGCTGCTGGCTTCACCTGGGGCGGACGTGGCGGCAAATGACGGTCAGGCGACCTATTGCAGCGGCGTTACTGTAACCGTGGGGGGCACAGGTGTCTGACAGTCTGCTGCCCCATAACGCGACTGAGGAAGAGCGCGCGCTCGAGGCTGTTTTGCGTGGCGCCTTCACGCTGCCGGTGCCTCTGCGGGAGATCTGGGATCCTGACAGCTGCCCGACGGCCTTGCTGCCGTGGCTGGCAGGTGCGTTTTCGGTCGATGACTGGGACCCTGGCTGGTCCGATGAGGCCAAGCGCAATGCAGTCCGCCAGGCTTTCCCGGTGCATCAGAAAAAAGGCACTGTCGGCGCGGTCAAGCAGGCGGTGGCCGCAGCAGGCTACGGAACAGCGGTAATCGTTGAGCGCTATGGCTGGGGGAACCATGACGGGGACGCAGTGCATGACGGTGGCTTGTTTTACGACGAGCCCGACCACTGGGCGGAATACAGGGTTTATCTTTCCCGCCCGATCACAGTGGAACAGGCGGCCCAGGTCCGCGAAATCCTGAAGAACACGGCGCCTGCGCGGTGCCACCTAAAGGGGCTTTTCTATGACGAAGCCCTGAACCTTTACGATGCCCGGATTACCCACGACGGGCTTTTCACACATGGAGTCGCGTGATGGCAGGACTGCAGGAACAGGCCACCTGGGAGAACGAAGTTTATCAGATCGAGCAACAGGACCCTGTGCTAGGCGGGCCGCCAGATCTGGCTCAGGGGCAGGGGCATACGAATGTGCCACACCTTCACCTGGCTAACCGGACGCTCTGGCTGAAACAGCAGGTTGATGCGCTTCTCTCGCAGATCGCCACGAAGATGGAAGCTTCGGAAGGCGGAAATTTCTTCCGCAACGATCAATTGAACGTTTTCCAGAGCCTCGGCGGCCTGAAACAGATGCGTGCAGGGTGGGGCGCCTCGAACAATAAAATGCACTTCACGGCGCGGCTGCTGGACGATAGCGGTTGGGACTATGGCACTAAATTCGGGTACGATGCTGACACGCGCGAGTGGTTTTTTGACACGCCCCCAACCATTGCCGGTAATTTGGCTTACCATGTCGGCGACAAGGCGACGCTTGAAGAGGCAATTGCAGGATCTGACAATGCCCGCTTGATGACGCCCTTGCGTGTGAAGCAATTTTATAATGACCGGATAAATGCGTTACTGGACGGGGCCCCTGCGGCGCTGGATACGCTCAAGGAATTGGCCGATGCCATCGGGGACAATGACAGCGAGCTTGCCGCTTTGGTGGTGCAGATCGGGTCCAAAGTGGACACCTCAACATTCAATACCCAGATCGCGGCCAAATTGGATGCTGCCGCGTTTACTGCTGCAGCCGTCTTGGCACTATTGGACGGCGAACGGATCAAGTCGGGTGGCGCCTGGATCGAAGGTGGTGAATTTCTCTGGGAGAACGGCGTAAACCGACTTTCGTCCAATGACGGGAACGGCAATGTGCAGATCCGCATGGGTCATGACAGCGACGAAAACTTCACCCACGACGGCACTGCATTCTATATTGGCGGCAATCAGGATAATGCCAGCGGTTCTCTGACGATCAAGGTCGCCTCTAACGGCGGTGCCGGGGCGGGGCAGTCTGTTTCCTGGGGGGCAGAACTCGAAGTAACCGAAGATGGCATCTCCTTCGACGGTGTGTCGCTCGTCGCACCAGCAGGCACGATCATCGCCTTCGCAGGAGGCACACCGCCGCCAGGATGGTTCGAATGTGATGGCTCAACTGTATCGCGGACAACCTATGACAAGCTGTTCGCGAGCATCGGCACCACCTACGGCAACGGCAATGGAAGCACAAACTACAACCTGCCGGATTTGCGCGGGGAGTTCCTGCGAGGCTGGGACAATGGCCGCGGCGTTGACAGCGGGCGGGCGCTTGGCTCATTCCAGTCTGATGAGCTGAAGGCGCACAAGCACGTGCAGACCGGAGCTTCGGGCAGCGGCGGAAATCTCACGAATTATTCAGCAGCCAATTCGACCTCCGACACCAGCACAACCTTGAACAATCAGACAAAAAATACCGGCGGTTCTGAAACCCGCCCGCGCAACGTCGCCGTTATGTACTGCATCAAATACTGAGGCCTGCCATGACTCTTATCTATCACTATCACCCGGACACCGGAGAATTGCGCGGCCAGAATGAGGCCCGGCTTGATCCGCTCGACAAGCAGCCGCTTATTCCCGCCTTCGCCACAGATATAGAGCCGCCCGAACCGCAAGAGGGCATGGGTGTGGTATTCGATGGCCAGGTCTGGGCACAGGCCGAAGATCACCGGGGCAAAGTGCTTTGGACAGCTGAGGGTGTCGAGGAAGAGATTACCGGCTTAGGGCCGCTGCCCGCCGGATTGCTGACAGAAAAGCCTGCGCTGCCTGTCTATCCCAATTTGGCAATCGCCCTTGCGGCTATGCTGGATTGGATCAACGCTTTTGCTGCCGCGCTTGATGCAGGTAAGCCTGAAATCGAGCTTCGGTCACTTCCTGCCAAGGCTGCGGCGGCCCGGGCCCATTTGGTCGGTTCAGCCAGCGCCGAACAGACTGCCCTGCTGCAGAGCGAGGCTGACTTGACCGGGGAAACTCTGGACGCTCTTGCAGCAGAGATCAAAGCAAACGCTGATTTAGGCGACTTGGTCAGCGGCAAAATTTCGGGCCTGAGGCGCAATCTGAAACAGCAGCTCGAGGCTGAAGCCGACCCAGTAGCCTATGAGGCGATCCTCGCCTTGGGCAAACAGCAAGCTCTGACTATGGCCGGTGAACTAGGTATCGCCCTGCCGGGGTAGGACCAGCGCGGGGAAATCCGCCAGAGGAAAAGGCCCGGTCTGCCCGGCATGATCTTTGTCAAACGCAGACAGAGCGAGGCCTGAAATGACTGGATTTCTCCACGGCGTCGAGGTGATCGAGATTGACACGGGCCCGCGCCCGATCCGCACAATCCGAACCGGCGTCATTGGCATTGTCGGCACGGCCCCGCAGGCCGATGCCGATGCCTTTCCCTTGAACACCCCGGTACTTGTCGCTGGCAGCCGCACTGAGGCCGCCAAGCTGGACACTACAGCGGACGGTACCGGCGGCGGCACGCTGCCCGGCGCCCTCGACGGCATTTTCGACCAGATCGGCGCGGTGGGTGTCGTGGTCCGGGGCGAAGACGGTGCCGACGAGGCTGCTACCCTGGCCAATGTGATCGGCGGTGTGAACTCCGGCGACGGTCAATTCGAAGGTGTTCATGCACTGGCGGGTGCCGAAAGTGTTGTCGGCTTTGCCCCGCGCATCCTTTGTGCCCCTGGCTGGACCCATCAGCGCCCCGAAGACAGCGGCAACCCGGGCACCTATTTGGCAAACCCGGTGGTTGCTGAGCTGGAAGGCATCGCCGACCGGATGGGCGCCATGGTTATTGCCGATGGCCCGAACACCACCGACGCTGCGGCGCAGACTTATGCCGCTGACTGGGGCACAACTGGGCGTATCTATGTGGTTGACCCCTGGGTGAAGGTTGCCGCCACCGACGGCAGTATCGTCGACGAACCCGCTTCAGCCCGCGTGGCCGGTGTGATCGCCCGTACGGACAACGACAAGGGTTTCTGGAAATCGCCCTCGAATGAGGGGATCACCGGCATTGTCGGCACGTCACGGCCGGTTGATTTCAAGCTGGGTGACCAGTCGAGCCGCGCAAACCTGCTGAACGAAAACAACGTCACTACGATCATCCGCCAGGATGGGTTCCGGCTCTGGGGCAACCGGGTGCCGACTGCAGATCCGAAATGGCAGTTTATCAGCGTGCGCCGCACAGCGGATGTGCTGAATGACAGTATCCAGCGGGCGCATCTGTGGGCAGTCGACCGGGCAATCACCAAAACCTACATCGAAGAGGTTGCCGAGGGCGTGAATGGCTACATTGCCGGGCTGGTAGCCCAAGGGGCGCTGCTGGGTGGCCGGTGCTGGGGTGACCCGGACTTGAACACTGCGGCCAGCATCCAGAATGGCCAGGTCTGGTTCAACTTCGATTTCACACCGCCCTATCCGGCTGAGCGGGTCACCTTCCGCTCGCACCTCACCAACGATTATATCGCGGAGGCATTGGCATAATGGCTATCACCGACATTCTGAAGGCTTTCAACCTCTTCGTTGATGGTCGCGGCCACGCGGGCAAGATGGGCGATTATACCCCGCCCAGCCCTTCTATCGCAGCCGAGGAATACCGGGCAGCCGGTATGGACGCTCCTGTCGATATCGACATGGGGCAGGAGAAGATGGGCGCCTCTTTCGTGCTGCGGAACTACAGCGCACCGGTGCTTTCCCTCTGGGGCGTTGCGCCAGGCCGCCTGATCCAAGTTACTGCCCGCGGCTCGCTGGAAAGCGAAGACGGTACCGTAAAGCCGGTGATCCACAACATTCGCGGCAAGATCCTGCAGGGCGACCGGGGCACTTGGTCGCCGGGTCAGTCCGCGTCTCTGACCGTCAACATGTCGGTCGAATACTTCAAGGAAACCATCGCTGGCCAGCTGGTCACCGAGGTCGACGTAATCAACATGGTGCGGAATGCGGGCGGCGTGGATCAGCTCGCTGCGCGCCGGGCCGCACTGGGCATCTAAGGAGAACCCATGGAACGCAAACTGCCCGAATACATGAAGCTGGACAGCAGCGGCGACGAAGACCGTATCACCATCACCCTGTTGAAGGGCGTCAAGGTGGATGGTGAAACTCGCAAAGCGCTTACCCTGCGGGAGCCGTCTGTCGGCGACAATATCGCCGCCCGGGATATGGCCAACAAGGACAATGCAATGTCCGAGGTGGTGCTGATCGCCAATCTGGCCGAGGTTCCTGCCGAGGCAATCCAAAGCGCCAAGATGCGCGATTACAGCCGCCTGCAGGAGGCGCTGGATTTTTTGAATGGCTGAAGCCTGAGACCGCGCGCGACGGTGTCTTGAAGCTGGCGCGCGCGACCGGATGGTCACATGCCGAAATCACCGCTATGAGCGCAAGCCGTCTGATCTGGTGGCTGAGGGGGCTGGATGAAAAAGCAACGTCTTAGCGCCGATATCACCATTGGCGGCGTTCTCGAAAAATCATTCAAGAAAAACATCGGCCTGATCCGCTCCGGCTTCGAGAGCGTCGGGGACAGCATCAAGTCAGTTAAGGCGCGGCAGAAAGAACTGTCGCGCCAACGCGCGGATCTGGTCAAACAGGGCAAGTCCGTCGAGGCCCTGGACCGCGAATATGAAGACCTCGAGCGCACCCTCGAGCAGCTGGTTAAAAAGCAGCGCCGCTGGGAGCGTGCCATGCGGGACAGCAGGCGCGTCGGTGAATCCTTCGGACGAATGACTGAGAATATCGGCCGCCTCAGCCGCCGCATGGCGCTGGGCGTTACTGCGGCCGGGGCAGGGGTGTTTGCTCTGGCCAAGTCCACAGCCGAGTATGGCGACAATGTCGCCAAGACGGCGGGAAAGCTGGGTATCGGCATCGAGGCCCTGCAGGAATACCGCTATGCCGCTGAACGGTCGGGGGTTTCGGTCAGCACTTTCGATAGCTCGATCACTGCCATGCAGAAGCGGCTGGGGGAAGCCGCCAAAGGCACAGGCGCGGCCAAGAAAGCTCTCGATCAGATCGGCCTAAGCGCGAATGACCTTGTCCGCATGGGGCCTGAAAAGGCGCTGGGCGCAATTTCTGACAAGCTAAACCAGATCGAGAACCCCGCCGAGCGTGCAGCGCTGGCAGCCGCGCTGTTTAGCCGGTCGGGTATTGGCATGGTCAATATGCTGGGCAATGGTTCAAAGGCGCTCGAACAGCTGCGCATGGATGCCCGGCGCACGGGCTATGTTCTTAGTGAACAGGCAGCCCGGGATGCGGAGAAATTCGCCGACGCCCAGCTTGACGCGCAGCTGACGGTCAAAGGGCTGAAAAACACCATAGGCGCCGAGCTGATGCCAGTGGTGACCCGGTCCATGAAGCGGTTTAGCGCCTGGGCGGTGGAAAACCGCGAGGACGTGGCAAGTTTTGCCGATACAGCTGCCACCAAGCTTGAGGCCGCATTGCCGGTGATCGGCCAGGTGGTCGAGGGGATGGGCAAGGTTTCCAGCCAGGTCGGTGCGGTTGTCTCCAAGGTGGCCGAAATGGTCGGCGGCTGGGAAAACTTCGGCGTTATCATCGGCGCTGTTTTGGCGGGTCGCACTCTTGCCAGCATTGCCAGCTTTGGCATCGCTGTCGGGCGCCTGGGATTGTCACTGCTGAGTGTCACGGGCGCGGCGCCGCTGGTGGTCGGTGGGATCAAAGCGATTGGTGCAGCACTGTTGGCGAATCCGATTGGCTTAACCGTTGCGGCCATCGCCGGTTCCGCTGCGCTGATCTACAAGAACTGGGACAAGGTCGGCCCTTGGTTCGGTGAGCTATGGGGTGGGGTACGCGATACGTTTGAAGGCGTGAGCAGCTTTATCGGCGGTGTTTGGCGCGGGGACTGGAAAGCCGCGGCCGACGGTGCCCGCAAGGCCTGGAGCGGCATCAAGAGCTATTACTCGACCCTCTGGGACGGTGTCGGCGCTGTGTTCAAAGCCACCTGGGAGAACGTGATCAAGCCGGTGACCGACGCGCTGGGCTGGACTGACGGAATTGTCTCCGCGTGGGAGAACGTCAAAACCGGCCTGCAGACGGTGCTGAACTGGATGGGCGAGAAATTCGATTGGCTGATGGGCAAGCTGCAGCCGGTCCTTGATGGCCTTTCCTGGCTGCGGGACAAGGGCGCTGGTGCCATTGATGGTATCAAGGGGGTCGGGTCCAGCATTGGAAGTTACTTCAGCGGGAGCGACGGGGAGGCGGAAGGCTCTGAGGGGCCCGCGAACCCGCGCAGCGGGCGCGCCCGCCCGCGGCATATTTCCGGGTCCTTCCTGGGCGGTGATATCGGCCGCGGCTTCCGGCGTGTCGGGGAGCAAGGGCCGGAAACGATTTGGAACTCGAAAGGGGCCTATGTCGCCCACGCTGGTGCAACTGAGCGGCTGGCGCAGATGGCTTCCCGGGCAGAGCCAATCCTTGCCGCGCTGGGCGGGGGGCTGCAACGGGCAATGGAACAGGCGCAGTCCGTAGCTGCAGGGGCGATGCCCCAGGCACCGGCCCCGGCGGCGCAAGCAGCGCCGGTTGTGCAGCACTTCCAGATTAATGCGGCGCATCTGACCGTTGCCCAGATCGTCGATGAATTCGAGCGCCGCGGGCGCATGGCGCAGTCTGGGGCGCTCTATGACCCAGCGCATGATTACGGCCAGTACGGGGGCGGATGATGGCAGGCAGGATGATGCAGCTGGGCGCCTATCAGTTCAGCCTGGACAATGCAGCTTACCAGCGTCTCTACCGCTCCACCGAATACCGTTGGGCAGCCGTCGAGCGCATGGGTAAAAACGACGCCCTGCAGTTCACCGGACTGGGCGCGGACACAATGACGCTGCAAGGCATCATCTATCCGCATTTCAAGGGCGGCCTGGGGCAGGTTGATAAGATGCGCCTTTCGGCTTCTCTGGGTCTCCCCCTGCCGCTGATCGCGGGAACCGGCTGGGTGCTGGGCCTTTGGGTGATCGAGCGTGTGGGAGAGGGGCAACGGACCTTTGCCGAACAAGGTGCCCCATTACGGCAGGATTTCACGATCAGCATCAGGAGATATGATGGCGGACTCCGCAGTCTCTTACCGTTCTAAGGACGGCGACACGGTCGACGAGGTCGTTTGGCGCTACTACGGCAGTCAGGTGCCTGGAACATTGGAAATTGTTCTCGAGGCAAACCCGGGCCTCGCGGATCTTGGGCCGGTATTGCCAGTGGGGACACTGGTAGAGCTGCCCGAAGTCGAAACCCCTAAAGAGGCGGAGAGCGTGAGCCTATGGGACTGACCGATTTCCGGCCGATGATGCGGGTCGAGGTGGACGGGGACGATATCACCGGCCTCCTGTCACCGCGTCTGTCGAGCTTGACGCTGACGGATGCAGCTGGGGTGCAGTCGGACCAAGTGCAGATTGTGCTGAGTGACACAGGGCTGTTTGACCGGCTCAAAGAGCCGCGCCAGGGGGCGGAAATCAAGGTTTGGCTGGGGCATGCCTTCAACCTGAAATACATGGGGCTTTTCATCGCTGACGCTTTTGAGATGCAGGGGCGGCCGGACACGGCACTGATTACTGGCACGGCATCGGTGAACGGCGAAACCACTAGCGGCAAAGCTGCTCTGACAGATCAGAAAAAGCGCAGCTGGCCGCAGGGTACAACGGTCGGGGCGATGGTGGGTAAGGTCGCAGGGGAGCACGGCCTGCAGCCGACCGTTGCCGCCAGCTTGCGCGAGATCGCATTGCCGCACATCGATCAGATCGACGAGAGCGACATAAACCTGTTGTCCCGGGTGGCCCGCGACCTCGATGCCATTGCCAAGCCTGGCAACGGTCACCTGATCATGGCCAGGCGCGGGGAAAGCCTGACAGCATCCGGCAAGCCGATGCCGGTCCTGCAGGTGACCGAGCGCGGTGTGAGCCGCTGGGGATACCGCAACAGCCTGCGCGAGAAGGTGGGAACAGTGGTGGCGGCCTATCAGGATCTAGGGCAAGGCAAGCCAGTCGAATGCACCGCAGGCGAAGGCGCGCCGGTTCACCGGCTGAAACGCCGCTTCCCTGGGAAGGAGGCGGCACAGAGGGCAGCGGACGCAGAATTGCGCCGCGTGCGCCGCGCTGGGCGTTCCCTATCGATCGATCTGAAGGGCGCCCCGGATGCCAAGGCTGAGGCGGTGCTGCAGGCGTCGGGCTTCCGGTCGTTCATTGATGGACCCTGGCTGATCACCAGGGCCACGCATTCGCTGGACAGCGGGGGATACCGCACAGCAATAGAGGCCGAGCCGCTGGAATAGCAGTTTCCCACGTTCCATAGGTGTTTACGCTTTGTTTTGGGAAATTCTAAGGCTAAGTGGTTGAAAGGGCGGGATTACCGCCAGCCTCCAAAACCGTAGGTCGCGGGTTCGAACCCTGCTGCCCCTGCCATTTTCTCAACGTACTGATTTGTAACGAAGGCTAGCCAAGAGCTTCGCCTCCAATTTCTGTTGTTGGACATTTGTTGGAGCTGTTTGCGGTAAAGCAATGGAGCCTGAGCGCCGAATCTTTGAGCACCTCTGGTGCAAGCCTTCGTGAGTCGGGATGCATTCGGGGGGTGGGCACTAGCAGCTTGAGAGACGACCGCGAATTACTAGATGCAGCGGATGCGCAGGTAGCAAGGAGGTCGAGGTATCGGCAATGCTGCTTTCAGCTTACCTAGCCGGTTGCTGTCGGTATGTCAGGCTGGCAGCCGTTTCGCGGGTGAGCTGGTAGAATTTGAAGGTGGGACTGCGGGACTGAAGCGAGCCTCTATCCTGTACCCATTGTGCCGCAATTGAATGAGGTCGACCCTCTCAAATGGGTGTAATCTGATGCGGGCGGTGGAAAACGGGATAGAGAACGCCGGTCGCTCCCCGCCTTCACGGCATCTGAGCTCGATCTCAGGCTTCCTGCGGCTTCTCCCTTTGGGAGCATATTTAGCGAAACTTATTCTTTTAGGTGTAGTCTTGCAATGTGGATGCGTTAGTGCAAAGTCAGCATCCATCGCGTCACTACTTTTGGTCTGCTGATTGTCACATCCAAGAGTTTGTCCGACGGTAGATTTTTCGCCCTTGGACTAGGTTCTGCGTTCAGTTTACTGTGAAGAAGAACGGTAGGAGTAGAAAAGCTAAGATGTGGGTGCCCGCCTCAGACTCTCACGCGATAGAGCGCGTGGCTCTTTCATACTTTCTCGCGGAAAAACTTCCGATGAAGTTCCTGCAATCAGCCACTTCTTACGTGGATGCGTTATTGGAAGACGGTAGATTTTCGGACAAGAAGAGTGTTCAGGCAGCAAGCCTTGAGCTGAACGGTGATGAGGCGACCGCGCCTCCTCCTGAGCAGATTGGTTTCAGTTACTTTGCCAAGAGCAACCCGAACGAAGAAGTGGTTAGATTTCAAAAGGATGCCGCCTATTTAACGGCAACCAAATATGGAACTTGGAAAGCTTTTTCTAAGCATGCTGATGAGTTGCTTGGACCCTTCATCAACTCTGCACTGGACCTTACAGGTATCGCTCACGCCAAGCTTGAATACACTGATCGCTTCGTCTTCTCGGGTGACCCTAAAGATGCGAACCTCTCCGAAGTGCTCAACCTCGAAAGGCTTGGCTTACCCAGTCAAGCCTTCGAAAATGGTATGGCATGGCACGACCGGCGTGGCTGGTTTGAAACAATAGACCAAGGGCCGGTACTGATTAACTCCAATATCGCTCTCGCAGATGTGACGCCTAGGGACCAACCGAACGTTCTCTTGAAGTCCATTCATATTGTTACGGTTGTCGAAACTAGATTTGAGCAACTAATAGAGGAACAAAACACTTTAAGTGGCGTAGTTGATAGCTTACATAAAGTAAACAAAGAGACTTTGCGATCCGCGATAACTGAGAACGCAGCTAACTCGGTAGGCCTTTAATGCTTTCTGCTGAAACACTTCCGACGACGGATACACATGGCTTCATGACAAGTTCATCGAAGTCGCCTTCTGACGCAACCGATCTCGATCATGTAACCGAAACTGCGGCGCGTCGGCGGCGAGCGCGGCAGGCCGCCCGGAGCAGTGTAGCCGAGCAGAATGGTCGTGAGACATTCATGGCATCTGTTGTGGTGGATTTGTCAGCTTACAGAGAAAGGCTAGTTTCTGAAGCCTCTGCAACAAGGCCTGTTCAAGAGCACTCCATGCTAAAGAGTGTTCAGCAAGAGATGCGTGCACAACTTGCAACCTTGCGTAACGTGAGCGACAACTGGGACGGACTTGGGTCACTTCCTCCAACACAAGAGGCTCTCGCAGGAGCATCCTACTTCATCGACCTGTGGGAAGGATCTGTACAGGTCACTACGGAAGTTGGTCTTCTTTCAGATGGTTCTATTAGCTTTGAGTTTTATGACGCAGAGGATGATTTGCTGGGTGCGCTTGATCTTCTTGGTGAAGACGAAGCAACATTTGCTCTAACTATTGACGGAGCCGGTGAAGAGTTTGGAGAAATCAGCCTGAGCGAAAGCTCGCACATGGGAATTTTTTTCAATGCTCTGAAAAAGGCTAAAGCATCACGTGAGTGAAAGAACTCCGACTGAGTTGAGAGACATACTCGACCAAAGACCCGAAGATGCGACGGCTGCAGGCTACTTCTTAGAGCATTCACCGGGCTGCGAATGTGAGGCCGCTGACGGAGTTCCTGGCGGTCATGGTCCAATTGGAGCGAGTGAAACACTCTCCATGTACATCGGCTCACCACGTCACACACGCAAAAACCGCTTCAAAGATGAAGAGGCTGCGAAGAAGGCAGGCTTCCCATACAAAGCCGCTCTCTTCGATGCCATTTTTGCTGGTGGCCTCTCCACGATGAGGGAGGAAAAATCGACTAACGAGGAAGTCAAACTACAAGCAGAGAAAATCGCTGAAGGTCTGCGAAAGGACAAGGCCGAAGGGGGCTTTTTCTCCGTGCTACAGTTTTGCGCTGGCGTAATTTTCGCTGCAAAAGACGCAGAAGGTGGAACGCGTCAATTCTGCTTGTATGACACCCCTATCAACCCCGGTGTTAAAGGCAGTGAGGTCCTTTCACACGCAGATGTCTTTCCTGCAGGGCCGGCTGGGAGTGAGGCTAAAGCCTTGAGAACCGTAAGGCGTGTGCAAATTCAAAAGGCTGTGGCAGCCAACTATCAAGAGCTGGAAGTCAAAGACTATCGGGACAACATACTAGGGCCATGGGAAGCCTCCCCATCTTTGACCACCTCGACTTAACCTGCAAAAACTACAGCTTGCAGTCCTGAAGCCCCCACCTACAACGCCTTCGCCGCTCATCGCTTGAACGTGTCACAGACGCGCAGTTACATGCATTCCATGAGTTCAAGTTGTTCTTTTTTGGTCGATAGCCAATCGGCGTCACTTCCATATCTATCAGAGATCC
>JBFOLS010000596.1:0-2208 GCA_040830225.1 Leisingera sp. | reverse complement strand
GGTGCTGCAGCAAAGCCGCCGTCAGTTGCCTTCGATCTGCGCCATCATCATCGTGGTGTTCCTGTTCTGGTTCTTCCTGGGACACATGATCTTTGCGCTGTTTTTAGGCCATGCCACGATGACCAATATCTCCAGTTCGGCCGATGTTTTCCTGACCGCCAACGGGCTGACCATGCTCGCGGTTGGCACTGTCGTGGGTGCGTTGTTTGCGCTGCTGCTTTACATGATCACAGTTATCTCGCTGCCGCTGCTTCTGGACCGGGAGGTGGACTTCGTGACGGCAATGATTACCAGCTTTCAGTACGTGCAGCAGAACTTTTCGGTGATGATCCTGTGGGCTGCCTTTATCGCTGCTGTTACCTTTGCTGCGCTGCTGCCCTGGTTCCTTGGCCTGTTTCTGGTGCTGCCGCTGCTGGGCCACGCCACCTGGCACATTTACCGCCTGGCTGCTGCTGAATAGCGTCAGCGGAACGGCTGCCCGGCCTGCAGCAGGCGGCGGTGGAAGGGCAGGAGCGCCTCTTCGTCGGCAAAGCCCGCGGTGCGGGCGGCGTCCAGCACCTGCCTGGTGTCGCGGCCCAGGTGCTCATATACCATCCGCGTCACCCGTTCGCCCGTCTGGCTTTCGCGCACGGTCCGGGCCACATAGCCGGACCAGAAATTATTCTCCAGCGAAGCGACCCTTGCCAGGTAGTTGAAGGAGTAAGTCATTGCCTTGCGCCGGGCGATGACAAAGGCGACGCCGTCCTCATGGCCGCTGATGTAGCCCCGGAATTCGCGCACGCCGGGACTGGCAGACAGGCCCTGGCTGTACATCGCCTCTTTTGCCTCGAAGCCCTTGATATAAGTTACACCTTCGTCCCGGAACACATAGACAAGGCCGATAACGAACTTCTCGTCATTGATGAAACTGCGGCGTGTGAAACGGTAAAACCCGGACGGGAAAAACTCCTCGCTCAGCTGTTGCACGCCGCGACCCAGGAAATCAGCCAGAAATGCACCGTTTACAACCTGACCGGCCTTGGAAAGTTTCTCCACCGGATCGAGAAGAATGCGGGCATCAACTTCAAAGAACCGGCAGATCCGGTCCAGAACATCAGGGCGAGGAAAGCTTTCGCCGGAGAGGTAGCGGTTGAATTGGGTGCGGTTGATACCCAATTGGCGCGACAGTTCAGAAACTGACGGGTATTGGCGGGACAATTGACGCAGGTTGGCGCCAAACATGTTTCTCAAATCAGCGGGCGAGCGGCTTTGGCTGGTCATCTTTGCCTCTGGCTGATGGGTTATTTGCGGCTTTTTTGCGCCGCCTTCGGGCAGTTTGTGTCAACATCCGTTAAGACTTATCCGGTGTTTGTCTCCAGATAGCGTCAGGGCTGTCGCTAACTCACGTCAGCAAGCTAATCAAACCGACACAAAATGCAATAGTCCGGCACGGATTTTGTCATGTTGGCGTCACACCAATTGTTCCAGAATTAGTATGCGGCAATGCGAGGACTGGTATGATTGGAGTCGTTTTATGGAGTGATGAACCCCTGAACAAAGCGGTTATCTGGTGCGATGATCAGGGGGACCTTGCTTTTTATTCAAACAAAGCAGAGGCAAATACCCAGGTTTTGAACCCCGGAGATTGGGTTGAGTTTGACCTAACCTTGAGCGGTAATTTCAGAATTGCAGAAAATCTTTCGGTGCTGCTGGAGCAAGGCAGCCCGGATCTGGCGGAAAAGCTGTCCGCGGCAGCGGGTTGCTGTAAATCACCAGCAGCCGGCGCACATGACAGCGGCAAAGTGGTCCCTTTTCCGCTGCAGGCAGCAAAAAAGCGGCGCGCATCCGCACCGCTTCAGGCCAGCCAAGGGTAAATGCCGGCCCAGAGGGCCGGCAGTGCGATCAGTTGCCGCGCAGCAGCGCGGCGACACCGGTGCGGGCAATCTCGGACAGGCCGAGCGGCCGCATCAGATCAGCAAAGGCGTCGATCTTGTCCGGCGCGCCGGTGATCTCAAACACAAAGCTGTTCAGGGTGCTGTCGACGACATTGGCGCGGAAGATATCCGCCAGCCGCAGCGCCTCGACCCGCTTTTCACCTTCTCCAGTCACTTTCAAAATGGCCAGTTCACGCTCAACCGAGGCGCCTTCGACGGTCAGGTCGTGCACATCATGCACCGAAACGATGCGGCCCAGCTGCGCCTTGATCTGCTCGATCACCTGCGGCGTGCC
>JBFOLS010000595.1:0-2798 GCA_040830225.1 Leisingera sp. | reverse complement strand
GCCCGCGCCATGGGCCAGACCTGGCGCCTGACGCCCGGCCAATGGCGTGCAACCGTGATTTTCGGCATCTGCCAGAACGCGCTCTACCTTGGCCTGAACTTTGTCGCCATGCAGTGGATCGAGGCTTCGCTGGCTGCCATTATCGCCTCCACCATGCCTCTCTTGGTGGCGCTTGCGGGATGGATACTGTTCGGCGAGCGGCTGCGGCCGCTGGGTTATGCCGGGCTGGCAGCGGGCATTCTGGGCGTGGCGCTGATCATGGGCACCCGCCTCAGCGCCGGTGTGGACCTGCTGGGCGTCGGCCTCTGCGTGATTGGCGTTCTGGCGCTCACCACCGCAACGCTCGCCCTGCGCGGCGCCACATCTGGCGGCAATTTCATGATGGTGGTCGGCCTGCAGATGCTCGTGGGGTCTGCCATTCTGTTTGTGGCGGCACCGCTGACCGAGGACATCTTTGTCACCCCCACCTGGCGTCTGGCAGCGGCCTTTACCTATACCACCATTGTGCCGGGGTTGATGGCCACTTTTATCTGGGTGCTGCTGCTGAACCGCATCGGCGCGGTGCGGGCTGCCACCTTCCACTTCCTGAATCCGGTCTTTGGCGTTGCAGTTGCCAGCGTGCTGCTGGCCGAAAAACTCGGCCCTTTGGATTTGCTGGGCGTTGCCATCGTCACCGCAGGCATTCTGGCAGTGCAGCTGGCCCGGCAGCCTGCCCAGAAACCAGCGGAGCCCTCCCGCGCGGCAAAGCCGGGCTGACACCCGTCCATGCCCCTTGGGCCCGGCGCCGCTGCCGCGGTGCGGCCCGTTGCAACCCCCTGCATTAAGAGCGTAACCTGCCTTTCAAAGACTTAGCAGGAGGACGCGGCATGAGCGCACAACTTACCCAGGTGCTGGAGGCCATCGACGCCGCCAATGCTTTGGACCCCACTTTGGAAGACGGCCAGCCCGCCGCGCTGCTCTATGGCCGGCGGATGAGCGAGGAGCAGGCCCGTCTGTTCCCCGACGCTTCCGACGCGCTGCAAATCGCTGCCCGCGGCCAGCATGTGGAGCGCTGGAAACTGGAACGCAGCAGCTTCCCTGAGGGACGTGCGGGCTACCTCGCATGGCGTAAAGCAGAGGCCGAGCATCATGCCGAAGTCGTCACCGCCCTGATGCAGGACGCAGGCTATGGCAGTGAGGACACCGAAGCCGCCGCCCGCATGCTGCGGAAGGAAGGCATCAAGCGCGACGATCAGGTGCAGGCGCTTGAGGACATCATCTGCTTTGTCTTCCTGAAATGGTACTTTGCCCCCTTCGCCGCCAAACACCCGGCCGACAAGGTCCAGCGCATCGTCGAGAAAACCGCCCGCAAGATGTCGGCAGACGCCCGCGCCCGGGTGCTGCGGGAGTTCGAACTTCCCGGCGACCTGGCCGGAGCCTTTGCCGCCTGACCGGCCTTCGCCGCACGGTTTCGCGAGCCGCCTGTAACAGGATTTGCATTTCCGCATCCAGACCCCATGTTCTGCACCAAACGCGAACAGGCGGGAGGACATTATGACCAAATACTTCAAAAACCCGGACGCCATCGCCGCGCTGTCGGAAGAAGAATTCTATGTGACCCAGAATTCCGGCACCGAACGCCCCGGCACCGGCAAGCTGCTCTCAAACAAGGAGCCGGGCATCTATGTGGATATCGTCTCTGGCGAGCCGCTGTTTGCCTCTTCGGACAAGTATGAATCCGGCTGCGGCTGGCCCAGCTTCACCAAACCGATTGAGGCGGCGCACATCCAGGAACTGGAAGACCGCACCCTTGGCATGATCCGCACCGAGGTTCGATCGACCCATGGCGACAGCCATCTGGGCCATGTCTTTCCGGACGGGCCGATGGACCGGGGCGGCCTGCGCTACTGCATCAACTCGGCGTCCTTGCGCTTTGTGCATCTGGACGACATGGAGGCCGAGGGCTATGGCGCTTACATCAACCAAGTGGAGGTCGTGAAATGAGCACCACCGAACGCGCCGTCCTGGCAGGCGGCTGTTTCTGGGGAATGCAGGAGCTAATCAGGCACCGCCCCGGCGTCATCAGCACTCGCGTCGGCTATACCGGCGGCGATGTGCCCAATGCCACCTACAAGAACCACGGCACCCATGCCGAGGGGATCGAGATCATCTTTGATCCCGCCGTCACCTCCTTCCGGGAACAGCTGGAGTTCTTCTTCCAGATCCACGACCCGACCACGCTGAACCGCCAGGGCAACGATCTCGGCGCCAGCTACCGCTCGGCGATCTACTACGCGGACGAGGCGCAGAAACAGGTGGCCCTTGACACAATCGCCGACGTCGATGCCTCCGGCCTTTGGCCAGGCAAGGTGGTCACCGAATTGGAGCCTGTTGGCGATTTCTGGGAAGCCGAGGCCGAGCACCAGGACTATCTGCAGCGTCTGCCCAATGGCTACACCTGCCATTTCGCGCGCCCCGACTGGGTGCTCCCGAAACGGGATGCCGCCGCGGAATAGGCTCTAACCAAGCAGTTTTCAGCCCCGCCCTCCGGCGGGGCTTTTCCTTTCCAGAGCATCCCAAACCCCGGCGCTTCTTTCTGGTCAAAAATCCCCCCGCCGGAGGCCGCGGGTTTTCCATGAAAACCCGCTTCCCGGAAACAGGGTCAATCGTGCGCCACACGCGGGCGGCCGCTGGCTTCCACCGTCAGCGTGCCTTCAAAGAAAACCTCTTTGCCTTCCACCTCGGCTGTACGGATGTCCTTTTCCGTATGCACGTGGATGTCCTCGGCCCCGGCCGCTTCCGCCGCGCCGCGCGCCTCT
>JBFOLS010000594.1:0-4856 GCA_040830225.1 Leisingera sp. | reverse complement strand
GGGGCAAATCGCAGAAGAAGTTCTCTTGACGAATTGAAGTACAACGGAGGGCTTCGCCCGGCCTCGGGAGGAAGCAAATGCGCCCTACCGTAGGGGAGGTCGGGCGTGGCGCACGACTGCGCAAATCCACAAAATTCGATCAACCAACTGTTAACAATCAGAGTTTCGCTGAGAAACCCCTTTTTCACTTTTACTGTATTCCGCAGGGAGGCACAAAAATGCCACGCAAGCTCAGCAGCTTTGAAGCTCAGGTTCTGGAGAAGATTTTTGAGACCGAAGGGCTTCCGCTTGCCGCAGCTCTTCCCGGCACCCGCATCTATTCCGAGAACTACACCGGCGGCGGCAAGTGCCTGAACTTCATTGAGGAGGATGAAGCCGAAGGCAAAGAGCTGGAGATCATCAATACGAAAGTCAGCTGCGAAACCCCTGCACTCCGAAACGGCGCCGGATTCCTGCTGTACCTTCACCAAGGGCAACTGTTTTGTCTGGAGTGTTTCTCTTACGGTGAAACATACCCCGAGGGTGACTTCGCCTTTACCTTAATCTCGTAATAGCGAATAGGCCTGAATAACGGTCAATCTCCGCCCCTCTTGCCCGACTCACCCCTCCTGCCCCACACTGTAGGGCACCAGAAACTACGGGGCGCCCCGGCTTACCGCTTGCTGCGCCCAGTTCTAACGCCGCTGCAACCCCCGTGACCCAAGACACGCCCGCGGCGCCCAAGACCTGAGCCACCAGCGGCCGGGGGGTCCCACCCTACTAAGGAGGACCCCACGATGATCGCCTCACGCCTGAAACATCATCTCGAGGCACAGGGCCTGCCCTTCGGCACTGTCCGCCACCCCTATACCGCCACCGCGTCCGAATGCGCCGAAAGCGCCCATGTGCCCGGCGACCACCTGGCCAAATCGGTGCTGATCCATATGGAGGAAGGCCCGGTGCTGGCGGTGATCCCGTCCAGCCACCATGTCGATCTGCATGCGCTGCAGTCGATGATGGACCGCCGCCTCGGCCTGGCGCCGGAACATGAGCTGAACCAGGTCTTCGACGATTGCGACCCGGGCGCCGCGCCCTGCGTCGGCCAGGCCTATCATGTGCCCACCGTGATCGACGACAGCCTGACCGGGCTCGACAAGGTCTGGTTCGAAGCCGGCGACCACAAGACCCTCATCGAGATGAAGGGCCGCCACTTCGACCAGCTGATGCAGGACGCCAAACACGGCTCCTTCTGCACAGTGCACTGACTTTGGTGCACTGACTTTGGCGCACTGACTTTGGCAGGGCCACCGGACAGCCGCCCCCGTTCACCGGGGCGGCGCCTATGGCCGGTCAGAAATCGAACAGGTCTTCCAGGAAGTTCTTCTTTTTCTTCTTGTAGTACTTCTTGTCGTATTTCCGCTCGTCGCGCCGGTCATAACCGCCGCCGCGCTCCTCATAACGCTGCTGCGGCTGCTGCGGTGCCGCCTGCGCGGGCTGTGCCGACCGCTCGATGATTTTGTCCAGCTCGCCCCGGTCCAGCCACACGCCGCGGCACTTCGGGCAATAGTCGATCTCGACCCCGGCGCGGTCGGCCATTACCAATGTGGTTCCGTCAATCGGGCACTGCATCTGCGTCTCCTTGCACAACTCTTGCCATTCACGTGGGCAGCCTTGGGGCAGGCTGCAAGACAAGGCAGCCGTAAAAAAATGCGGGATTTGCGGGATTCCGCCAGTTTCCAGACAGCTGACCCATGGTAAGCTGGCTGCAAACCCAAGGAGGCACATATGAGCAGCAAAACCTTGCAAGCCGGTCTTCTAGCCCTGATCCTCGCCGCAGCGCCCGCTCAAGCGCGGGCGGGCGAAGGCGGCGGCGGTGGCGGCGGCCAGAATCAGGGCGGCGGCCAGAGCAACGCCCTGAGCGCTTCTGTCACCCGGTCGGTTGTCAACACCCTGACCCGCGGCTTCGACCGCTGCGGGCGGCTGCCCAGGAACTATAAGTTCGACTGTTTCCGCCACACCTACAAGCTGGCTCGGCAGAAGCTGGACAGCAATCAGGCCTATGCCGAAGCCTCCCAGGCGCTGGAGCTGGTCGAGGAAACGCTGACCAAAGCCGTCAAGCAGAACCTGGACCCGTCCCAGAAAAATGTCCGACTGGGGCTGAACGTCTACCGCCCGGTCAAACCCGCCGCGGTGCCGCAGATCAAACGGCAGACCGAGCAGGCGATGCGGCAGGCGGAAACCATTCTGCTGCGCTCACCGGCGGCCAAGCAGGTGCAATATGCCCGCATTGCCGAAGCGGTGAACTCCAACAAGATCCTGCTGCGCTCAGCAATGCTGCCCGGCGCGGCGGTCCGGCTGGCTTGGCATTTCCTGAAGATGGCGGTACCGGCCTAAGCGGCCGGGGCCGCTTCAGCGCACCACATGCACCGCACAGGCCGCGTGGCGCACCACATGGCCTGAAGTGGATCCCCAGAGCAGATCCTGCATCGCCGGCCGATGCGAGGCGAGGATGATCAGATCGGGCCGGTTCTGCTCTGCCCAATCCAGGATGGTGCGGCCGGAATGGCCCTCGACCAGCACGCCTTCGGCATTGGGCAGGGTCTGGGCCAGCCCATCAAGTTCGGCTTGCAGCGCATTGCGGGTGTCCGCCATGAAATCCGCCGGGATGTAGGAAATCGCATAGGCCGGCACCTGCTCGATCACATGCAGCAAAGTCACCTTGGCGCCTGGAGCCGACAGCAGCCGCGCCACCTTAAGCGGTCCGTTCACGTCCCGCTCAGGATCAAATGAAATTGGCACCAGAATGTTGTGATACATGGCAATTCTCCTTTCGGCCTCATTCTAACAGACCGGACAGTGCGCCGGTTTGATCAGGGTCACCTGCCCTGAAGTTTCACGGCCGCGGCCAACCGGATTCTTGCATTAGATACCTTCCACTCTAAAGTGGGCGCATTGCTGGCTCTGCCACTCCCGGGGGTTCCCTGCGTAATTGAAATAGCGCGGCTGACCGCAAATACTCCTGAATTCAGGGAGGAAGGCAGGCAAAGCAGCACCTGCAGTTCAGAACAAAGCCCAGTCCGTACTTTTTGAAAGGTTTTCTCATGCTCAAGAAATTTGCCCTGGCCACCGCCGTTGCGCTGGCAGCCGGAACGCCAGTTTTCTCCAGCTCCGCGACCTTCGATGACAGCTTTGAAGTGGCCATGTCGGATGCAGTTACAGCTAAGGCGGTGAAAGTTCTGACTGAAGGCAATGGCGCCTGCCGCAGCCTGCCCTCTGTCTACCAGGTGGACTGCTACCGGCAAAGCTTCCGCCGCGCCGGTGCCGAGATCAGCCGATACCCGGATTACAAGGACGCCCGCAAGGCGCTCAAGCTGGTGGAGCGCACGCTGAATTCTGCGCTGAAGGAATACGGGGACAAATCCGCCGCTCCGCTGCGCAGCGGAGGGCGCACCTACAAGGCCATAAAGCCGGAAGGAGTGGCGCCATCCGCACAAGCCTTCAAACGGGCCCGTGCAGATGCAGTAACTATTCTGCTCCGCTCGAAAGGGCCGATAAAGGTCCACTACGAGCGCATCGCCTCGGTTGTCGGATCATCCAAACTGATTATCCGCTCGAGCCTGGAAGCCCTGAAGCGGTTGATCTGAGCGGCCTGCCCTCAGCTGAAAACCTCCGCCACATCATACATAACCGGCTCAAAACTGCGGCACAGTTCATTGATCTTGCGGTTGCGCTCCCGCATTTCGGGGCTGCGCAGCATCGCCATGAAATCCTCGCGGCGGCGCCATTGCGAGTAATTGGCGATGCGGGTTTGAGCGTCATTCACGTGCAAGCCCGCCGCAATGAAGCCCGGCTGCTTTGAGATGAAATCTGAATAGGCGTCCTGCAGCGCCTCCAGAAGATCCTGGCAAGTTCCGGGCGTCATCTCGAATGTGGTGATAACGGTCTGGATATCAGCGGTTTTTTCTATTTTTGGCATTGGCTCCTCCGTTGACTCCCCCCAGCCTACGCCCGTTCGCGCAGAAAGCGCACCACCTTTTTTCGGACCTACCTCCATAAGAGGCGCTGCGTGCGGTTAACACAACTTTAACCATAAAACGAAACTCTTGCCGCAATCTTTCCGGGGGCTTGGGATGAAACCTGCCTTTGCTGCCTGCTTTGCCTTGGCGCTGGCCCAGCCAGCGGTCGGCGGCGCTTGGCTTGAAAAGCCGGGCCAGGGGTTTGCCTCGGCCAGCGCAACCTACCGGCAGGCAAGCGGCCAGGGCGCGCATGAGCTGAGCTATTACGGTGCTTACGGGATTACATCCAAACTCAGCCTCGGGGTGGATCTGAACCAGAATTCGGATCTATCCGGTCACGCGATGAACTTTGCCCGGCTGCCGCTGCGCAGGGCGCCGCGCTACCGGCTGGCGGTAGAAGCAGGGTTCGGCGGCAATCATTTTCAAGGTTTGTGGCAGATCATGCAGCGCACGACCCTATCCTATGGGCGCAGCTTCGAAACAAGCGGCGGCCCGGGCTGGCTGGCCATAGATGCCGCCTATGAGCTGCGCAACGGCGGCCGGGAGGCTATCTGGAAACTGGACGCCACCCTGGGACTGCACCGCCCCGGCAAACCCGCGCCAATGCTCCAGATCGAGACAGCCAAGCCGGCAAGCGGGCGTTTTTCCTATGCGCTCACCCCGGCACTTAGGATCCCGCTGAAGGCCAGAAGGGAACTGGTTCTGGGACTGGAATACCGCCGGGCGGGCGGCCAAAGCCTTGGCCTGGAACTGGGCCTGTGGCAGAAGTTCTGAACCGCACCGCAACCCGCCGAGGCACCCATGGCCGATCCGATCCGTCCAACCGATGACGACGCCCGCACCCTGGCGCGGAGCCTGATG
>JBFOLS010000593.1:0-2789 GCA_040830225.1 Leisingera sp. | reverse complement strand
CACTGCAGCATCCACCGCGGTCATGCCGCCGCCGATCACCACAACGTTGCGGCCCACCGGCAGCGCGGTCAGGTCTTCCGCTTGACGCACATCAGCGATGAACTCGACCGCGTCGCGGACGCCGTCCTTGTCCTCGCCCGGTGCGCGCAGGGCGTTGACGCCTGCCAAACCGATGGACAGGAACACAGCATCATAATCCCCCTTCAAAGCGTCCAGGAAAACCCCCACCCCCAGCTTCTTGCCATAATCCATTTTAATACCGCCGATTTGCAGCAGCCACTCCACTTCCCGCGCGGCAAAGTCGTTGGTGGACTTATAGGCGGCAATGCCGAATTCGTTGAGACCGCCCGCCTTGGATTTTGCGTCATAGATCACCACGTCATGGCCCAGCATGGCCAGACGGTGCGCGGCCGCTAGGCCTGCGGGGCCGGCGCCGACAACGGCGACTTTCTTGCCGGTTGCCTCAGCGCGGGTGAAGGGATGTTCGCCCTTCTCCATCAACGTGTCGGTCGCATAGCGCTGCAGGCGGCCGATCTCGACCGGCTTGCCTTCTGCGGTTTCGCGCACACAGGCCTCTTCGCAGAGTGTCTCGGTCGGGCAGACCCGGGCGCACATGCCGCCGAGAATGTTCTGCTCCAAAATGGTGCGGGCCGCGCTTTCGGCATGGCCTGCCTGGATCTCCCGGATGAACTGGGGAATGTCGATGCTGGTCGGACAGGCGGTCATGCAGGGCGCGTCATAGCAGAAATAGCAGCGGTCTGCCGCCACCGCGGCCTCATGCGCGTCATAGGCTGGGTGCAAGTCCGAGAAGTTCTCGGCGATCCCGGCAGCGTCCAAACGCGCTGCCTGAATGCCGGATGCCTGATGGCTGGTCGCCATTGGGTGTCTCCCTGATTTTACGTTTTTCTTGCCTTCCAGAGTGCCACAGTCTGATTTTTTATCAACTGGTAAAATTTTGGATCAGGGTAAAAAATATGCCGCCTCGGCAGGAGCGGCTTGCAAGGTTTTGATTTTACGACAGAAACCTGCCGACCACCTAGGCAGTCATTTGCGCAAGATGGCCGGTTTTCATCCAGATCTGCGCCCCTTCCGCGCCAGCAATGGCGTCAAACCGGCTGCCCGGCGGCAACCGCAGCCAGTCCCAGCGGCTGAATTCCTCTCCGTTTTCCCGGTAGCTGCCTGCCACCACAAAGACCTCCAACCCGGCGGGCGCATCCACGCAGACCGCCTGCCCCGGTGCCCAGTTCTGGAATGTCACGGTCTCAACCGCATCCCGGAACAACTCCAGCTCCGCAGCGGCGTCCTCCGTGCGGACTGTCACCTCAGTACGGTCATCCGGGTCGAACTGGTGCAGCTTCACCAGGATCACAGCCCCCTCGGCCGCGGCTGGTGCGTGGCTGGTGGTTGGAGGATTGCGGACGTAGGTGCCGACTGGAAAGTCGCCATGCTCGTCCTGAAACACGCCTTCCAGGACCAGAAACTCCTCGCCGCCGTCATGCACATGCGGTGCAAAGGCAGACCCCGGTGCAAAGCGGACAATGGTAGTGGCGCGGGCAACTTCCCCGCCGATCCGGTCGAGCATCTTGCGCTCCACCCCCGCCGCCGGGCTGGCGACCCAGGGCGTCTCGTCAAAATGCACTGCGGCACGTTTGGTGAAGTCGGCATTGATCCGCATATCGCTCTCCCTGGCTGCGCCAAGCAATGTGGCGCTTGGATGCGGCCGGGAAAAGAGCGCTCACGAAACCGTGTGAGCCCTGGGTCAGGCGGGCAGCACGGCGGTGGCTTCAATTTCCACCTTGGCCTCATCCTCAACCAAAGCCGAAACCACCACCATGGTCATGGCCGGGAAATGATATCCCATCACCGCACGGTAGGCTTTGCCCACTTCGGCCTGATGCGCGAGATACTCCGATTTGTCGGTTACATACCAGGTGAGCCGGGTGATATCCTGCGCCGCGCCGCCCGCGGCGTCGACCACATCCAGGATATTTCGCAGCGCCTGGCTCATCTGGCCGATAAAGTCATGCGCTTCAAACACCTGGTCCGCGGTCCAGCCGATCTGGCCGCCGACGAACAGCTGCTTTCCTTCCGCCACCATGCCATTGGCATAGCCTTTGGCGGGCTTCCACCCTTCGGGATGCACGCTGATGGCCGGCATGGCGGGGCTCCTTTGCTGATGACGCCTGCCACCGACCATAACGCCACAGCGGCATTTATTTCAAGCTTAAAACTTATTCACCTGAAGCAACACCTGGCAGGCAAAGACAGGCTGCGCGGACAAGCACCCGCGCAGCCCGTGTATCCCCTACAGCAGCAGGCCGCTTTCTTCGGGCGCCAGCCCAGCGCCCGGCTCATCGAGACCGCCAACGGCTATGGTTACTGTCGCCTCGGACAGGCCGCCATTGCCATCGGAGACGCTGTAGGTGAAGGTATCTTCCAGCGCCTCCCCGTCCGAGAGCGCCTGGATGCCGGCAGCCGTGGTAGGATCATAGAACACCGTGCCTGACTCCGCGTCATAGCTGAGCGACGCGCCATACTCGCTGGTGCTATTCGCCAGGGCAAAGATCAGCTCATCTGCGCCTGCCAGGGTGTCATTTTCCAGCAGGGCGGCAACATCGATTTCCTGCGCCTGATCCTCGGTGGCAAAGGCCTTCTCGATGGCGGTCCCGCCGAAGGTGTAAACCTTGCCCCGAAACTCCATGTTACTGCCGCCTTCGGCGTCATGCGACATCCAAGAAATCACAAAGCGGTCCTCATCAATGACGGCGATTTCCGGAAAGCCTCTATTG
>JBFOLS010000592.1:0-3663 GCA_040830225.1 Leisingera sp. | reverse complement strand
GCTGATGCTCAAGGTGTTTGATAACCCGCTGGGACGTGAAGCGCTTGCCAAGGGCTGGGCGCCCGAGCTGCTGACCCATTTGAAGGGCCATCGGTCCTGGCCGGGCGCCTACACCGTGAGCCAGATCAAGGCGGCGGCGGATGATCCAACGCGCCTTTTGGAGGATATCGATCTGCGCCTGTCGGATGGCCGCCCGGTGTCTGAGGCGGAGGCGGCATTCCGGGACCGCCGCCGGGCCGCGCTGCAGAAGTGCCAGGACATTGCCGATGAGGCACAGCGGCAGCGTGCGGAGGCGCAGGTATGAACATGGCGGCATCACAGGAGAGCTTTGTTATGCTGCCGCGCCAGCAGGGCAAACGGGCGGCCGTGCAGGCCCTGCGCACGGGCAAGCTGGAGGTCAGCGCGCTGCAGTTGATCGAATGGGCATTCCAGCGGGAAAAGATCAGCCTGGATTTCGATGAAATCGAGCGGGAAACCGGCGCCCGCCCAGGCGTGGGTATGGAATACATCATGATGGAGCGCGCCAAGCTTGGCTGCCGGGTTCAGGGCGGTGGTGCCTCTCCCCGTCATCATGACGCCGACATGGTGGCGGCCTCGCTTGCCAGCTTGTCAGAGGTCTATGGCGGGCGGCGCATGGCTGTCCAGATTGCCGAGCTGGCGCGTGCCGGTGAGGTACCGGACTGGATGGGCGGTGCCGTGCCGGTTTGTGAGCCGGTGGCCTGGCGGCGCTGCAAGCATGGCGCCTATGCTGTGGCCGAGGTGTGCCGGGTGCCTGGTCAGCGTTGGCCGGCCGATCAGTTAGGCAAGAAGGCTGATGGCTCTTGGTGCCGGGTGTCCTACAGCTGCACGGCGCGGGATGTAGCGGCTGCTCAGCGCCGTTATCTGGACTGGTACAGGGCCATTCATCATTTGCGCTTCAATTTTCAAAATGCCTGCCACCTCACGTCCTTCACGGTTACAGACGCTCTGCCGCCCCGTGCCCCGTGGAAAGGGTATTGACGGTTCAAATCTCAACCTCTAGACAAAATGCAGCAACAGAATTGCGCCCGGAGCGGAGATCCCGCCCCGGGCGTTTTGCGTTTGGAGGCGGCGATGGGAAAGCTGAAGGGTCGCGGGTTCAAATCTCCGCTCCAGGCTTCCCGCGGGCCTCGGCCGGTGCGAGCCTCTGGTGGTGCAGCCAAGGCAATCGGGCTGCAGGCAAAGAGCGCGCCTTGGAAGAAGTGGTACTACACCGCCAAATGGCGGCGGCTTCGCGACTTCGTTCTGAAGCGTGACGGCTACATCTGCCAAGCTACCGGGGTTCCCCTGGTCGGCGATGTAAACGCATGGAACAGCCCGATCGCGGACCACAAGATCCCTCACAAGGGTGATCCGGATCTGTTCTGGGATCCGGAGAACGTCTGGTCTGTTTCAAAGCGGTACCACGACAGAGAGAAACAGCGCCTGGAGAGAAGCGGCCTCACCTGACCCTTGAAGGGGTAGGGGGGGGCAAAAGTTCCCTGGGGCGACTGGTCGGAAACCGGTCCTCCCCTCATTCGGAGATTATTTTCTTGGCTGAACAAGAATTTGACCTGTTCGGCGACCCTGTGCGGCAGTCCAATGGGCGGCGGGGGCGCCCGGCGCATGTGGCAACCCAGGAAAATCGCAATAAAGTCATAATGTTACTGGCTTTCGGGTGGGGGAATGAGCGTATTGCCGCCGCCCTTTACATCTCGCCGCCGACGCTGAGACGGTATTATTTTTCAGAATTGAAGGCGCGGGATATTCAGCGGGACCGCCTGGATCTGAAGCGTTACATGCAAGTCTTTACGGCGGCCGAACAAGGCAATGTCGGGGCTATGCGCCTTCTCGATCAGCTAATTGCAAAGAGCGACTTGATGCTGACCACCGGCAAAATCGCCGACGCGCAGAAAAGGGCTTCGCGCAAACCTGAAACCGAAGGCAAGAAAGCCCAGGAGCGGCTTGCCGCGCAGCAAGTGGTTTCTGGCGAGGGTGGCGAAGCCGACGAGTGGGACGATGATCTGACACCAGGCGCAGGCATGCACTGATGCTGGATTTCAACTTTGATGATGAGTTCGATCTTGATCCGGCCTGGGATACCTCTGTGCCGGATTGGGAAGACAGGATCCGCAAGGGGCTGTCTCTCATTCCGGATTTGCCGTTATTCGATGGGCCAGCCGAAAAGGCGCTGCGCATCTTCAAGCGGCTCAAGGTTCCGGATCTGATCGGAACGCCGACTTTCGGCGAGATCTGCGAAGAATGGGTCTTTGACTTCGTCAGAGTGGTTTTCGGCAGCTATGATCCGGAGACCAAAGTCCGGATGCTGCGGGAATTCTTCCTGCTGGTGCCGAAGAAGAACGGGAAATCGGCGATCTCGGCCGGGATCATCGTTACCGCTGCGATCATGAACGAGCGCCCGCAGGCGGAGCTGTATCTGATCGCGCCAACCCAGAAGATCGCGGCAATTGCCTTCAACACGGCAAAGGGCATCGTTAACCTGGATCCGAAGCTGCGAAAGCTGTTCAAGGTTCAGGATCATCAGAAAACGATCAAGCACCTGACCACCGAAGCGGTGATCATGATCCTGTCCGCTGACGGGGATGTCGTGACCGGCTCCAAGGGTTGTTACATCCTGGTGGATGAAACCCACGTCCTGGGCAGCAAGCACAAGGCCCCTGAGATCTTCATCGAGCTGCGCGGCGGCCTGAAATCCCGCCCTGAAGGTTTCTTCCTGCAGATCACGACACAGTCAAAGGAGCGCCCGACCGGCCAATTCGAGAAAGAGCTGCAGACCGCCCGGGCGGTGCGCGACGGTGAAATGCGCCTTCCGTTGCTGGCGGTGATGTACGAGTTCCCGCCGTCCATGCTCGAAAAGAAGCTTTGGAAGAACCCGAAGACCTGGAAAATGGTGAACCCAAACTTGGGCCGATCCGTTCACCTTCAAGACCTGGTCAACGATCTGCGTAAAGCAGAGCGCGAAGGGCCGGAAGCTGTGGCGCTGTTCATCTCTCAGCATCTGAACGTGGAGCCTTCCCTTGGGCTGGGAACCGGGAAATGGGTTGGCGCGCTGTTCTGGGAAGCTGCTGCGCGAAAGATTACGCTGGATGATATCCTTTCGACGTCCGACGTCTGCGTTGCCGGTGTAGATGGCGGCGGCCTTGATGACCTTCTGGGGTTCGGCATCATGGGCCGTCACCGGGAAACCAAAGTTTGGCAGTATTGGGCATGCGCCTGGGCTGACAGGATGGTGCTGGAGCTTCGCAAGGAGATCGCGCCGGAACTGCAGGCCTTGGTCGATGCTAAGCAGCTTTTCCTAGTTGATAACTTGGAAGATGAGGCGATTCCGGAGATCGTCGATCACTGCCAGAGGATCCGCGATCTCGGTCTCTTCCCTGAAGAGAACGGCATCGGAATGGATCCGGAGGGGGTAGCAAAAATTGTCGAGGCCCTCACCGGGTCGGGCTTCGATATCGAAGATATCGCGTCGATCACGCAGGGCTACAAGCTGCATGCTGCCATCAAGGCGGCGCCGGTGAAGCTGAAGAACGGCAAACTCGTGCATTGCGGTCAGCGGATCATGAATTTCAGCGTCGAGAACGCAAAAACCGAGGCGCGCGGGAATGCGGTGATCGTGACCAAGGCGCAGTCCGGTACCGCGAAGAT
>JBFOLS010000591.1:0-9485 GCA_040830225.1 Leisingera sp. | reverse complement strand
TAAAGCCCGCCGCCCAAGAGCACCGCCGCGGCAATGCCGCCAATCATCCATTTCATGCCTGCCACTCCTGCTGTTCTGTCCCTCAGCTCTCTGCCGCCTTCCTGCGCAGGAGGCTCCAATCACAAGCCCGTGAGGCTCAACTGGCCCTAGACCTTGACGCTTGGACCGCTTACCTCTGCTGCGCAAGGAGACGCCAATGACCAAGCCAGCCCTGACCCTCTACCTCGCCGCTCCGCGCGGCTTTTGCGCCGGTGTCGACCGCGCCATCAAGATTGTCGAGATGGCAATCGAGAAATGGGGCGCGCCGGTCTATGTGCGCCACGAGATCGTGCACAACAAATTCGTGGTGGACAGCTTGCGTGACAAGGGCGCGGTCTTTGTCGAGGAGCTGGACGAATGCCCCGATGACCGCCCGGTGATCTTCTCGGCGCACGGCGTGCCGAAATCGGTGCCCGCCGCTGCCGAGGCGCGTGAGATGGTCTACGTGGATGCCACATGCCCGCTGGTCTCCAAGGTGCATATTGAGGCACAGCGGCACGCCGAAGCAGGGCTGCAAATGATCATGATCGGCCACAAGGGCCATCCGGAAACCATCGGCACCATGGGCCAGCTGCCCGACGGTGAGGTCCTGCTGGTGGAAACCGTCGAGGATGTTGCCGCAGTCGGCGTGCGCAACCCCGATCAGCTGGCCTATGTCACCCAGACCACTCTGTCTGTGGATGACACCAAAGGCATCGTCGCGGCGCTGGAAGACCGCTTTCCCAATATCGTCGGCCCTCACAAGGAAGACATCTGCTATGCCACCACCAACCGCCAGGAAGCGGTGAAATCGGTAGCTCCCAAGGCGGACGCCCTGCTGGTGGTCGGCGCGCCGAACTCTTCCAATTCCCGCCGTCTGGTCGAGGTCGGTGCCAAGAACGGCTGTGATTATGCCCAGCTGGTGCAGCGCGCCGGAAACATCGACTGGCGCGCGCTGGAAGGCATCCGGTCGGTTGCCATTACCGCCGGCGCCTCGGCCCCGGAACTGCTGGTCAACGAGGTGATCGACGCCTTCCGCGAGCGCTATGATGTTACCGTCGAGACCGTGGAAACTGCTGTCGAAACCGTAGAGTTCAAGGTTCCGCGCGTCCTGCGCGTGCCCGCGTAATCAAACGGCCCGTTAAGAGAAGGGTTTCACAGATTGCACCGCTGGTGCAGGCTAACCATGTTACGCCATAGCATTCGGACTTTTTCCTGGAGCCGCATTCATGATTACCCTGCAATTTCTGATTACCGCCTTTGTTGTTGTCCTCGCCCCAGGCACCGGCGTCATCTACACGCTGGCCCTGGGCCTCGGCCAAGGCTGGCGCGCCGCCATCTGGGCCGCGCTCGGCTGCACCTTCGGTATCGTTCCGCACCTGGCAGCGGCCGCGCTGGGGCTGGCGGCCGTGCTGCACAGTTCAGCCCTTTTGTTCCAGATCGTCAAAGCCGCCGGCGTGGCCTATCTGCTGTACCTCGCCTGGCAGGCTCTGCGCAGCGGCGGCGCCCTGGCCGTGACCTCCAAACGCACCAGCCAGCCCGGCTGGAAAATCGCCTGGCGCGGGGCACTGATCAACATCCTGAACCCCAAGCTTTCAGTGTTCTTTCTGGCGCTGCTGCCGCCCTTCCTCAGCGGCAATCCCGCAAGCGCCACCTTGGAGATGTCGGTGCTGGGGCTGGTATTCATGGCACTGACCTTTGCCATCTTTGTTCTTTACGGGCTGTTCGCCGCGCAGGCCCGTAGCTACCTTCTGAACAGCAAGCGGGTGCTGAAATGGCTGAACCGCGGTTTTGCTTCTGTGTTTGCAGGCCTCGCCGCCCGCCTTGCCCTGGAACGCGCCTGAATTCATGGCCTGGAGATGATCACATGAGCGATGACAGAACGATTGATGTCTATGACGAGCAAGCGGCGGAATACGCTCAGCGCTTTGCCGGCGGCATGGGTGCAGGGGAAGAGGCAGATTTCGCAGCCATGACCTCCCGGCTTCCCGAGAACGGCACTGTATTGGATCTTGGCTGCGGCCCAGGCCAGTGGGCTGCCCGCTTCCGGGACGCGGGCTACCGCGTTGCCGCCCTGGACGCCTCGCCGGAAATGGCTGAGACGGCCCGGGACACCTACGGGATAGAGGTCATCGTCGCTGGGTTTCATGCCTTAGATGCAGAAGCGGTCTTTGACGGGATCTGGGCCTACTTCAGCCTGCTGCATGTGCCCAGGGCTGAACTGCCTGTCCATCTGGCCGCCATAAACCGGGCGCTGACTACCGGCGGCACCCTGTGCCTGGCAATGAAGCTGGGCGAAGGCGAAGGCCGGGACGAGCTTGGCAGATTCTATGCCTACCACAGCGAGGAAGAGCTGCGCGGCCATCTCGAAACCGCCGGGTTTACCGTCCTCGGCAGCCGTCGCGGAAAAGGCAAAGGACTGGCTGGCACCGACGAAGAGTTCGTAGTACTGACGGCGCATGCCTGAATTATTTGCTTATACCGACGGCGCTTGCTCCGGCAATCCCGGCCCCGGCGGCTGGGGTGTGCTCTTGCGCGCCATGGATGGTGAAACCATCGTAAAAGAAAAAGAACTGCAGGGCGGCGAAGGTGAGACCACCAACAACCGGATGGAGCTCTTGGCGGCGATCAACGCGCTGGAAAGCCTGGCGCGCCCTTCGGTGATCACCGTCGTCACCGACTCGGCCTACGTGAAGAACGGCGTCACCGGCTGGATTTTCGGCTGGAAGAAGAACGGTTGGAAAACCTCGAACAAGAAGACGGGGAAGGATGTTGAGCTGTGGCAGCGCCTGGACCAAGCGCAAGCCCGCCACAAGGTGACCTGGGAATGGGTCAAAGGCCACGCAGGCCACCCGGAGAACGAGCGCGCCGACGAACTGGCCCGCGCAGGCATGGCCCCCTTCAAGAAGAAGAAAACCGCCTGATGCGCGAGTGCCGCGGATGACCTTCCTGGCGCTGCTGGATTACGCCTCGGTGCTGATTTTTGCATTGACCGGCGCGCTGGTGGCGAGCCGGGCGCAGCTGGATATCGTCGGCTTTGCCTTTGTCGCCTGCCTCACCGCGCTTGGCGGCGGCACGGTGCGTGATCTGCTGCTCGACCGCAATCCGGTGTTCTGGATCGGCAACCCCAATTACATTCTGCTCGCCGCCAGCGCGGCGGTGGCGGTGTTCTTTACTGCGCATCTTCTGGAGAGCCGCCTGCGCTGGGTGGTCTGGCTCGACAGTTTTGCATTATCCGTGGCTGTCCCCGCGGGGACGGGCGCGGCAATTGCCCTGGGCAGCCCGCCGGTGATCACCGTTCTGATGGGTATGGCCACAGGCTCTTTGGGCGGGCTGATGCGCGACGTGGTCTGCAACGAGGTGCCCTTGGTGCTGAAACAGGGCGAGCTTTATATTTCCTGCGCTATGGCCGGCGCCATCACTGCTGTGCTGGGGATCTGGATGGGACTGGAGCTGGGTTTGGCCCTGCTGGCCTGCGCCGGAGTGTGCTGGGGCCTGCGCGCGGGTTCGATCCTGTTCGGCTGGCACCTGCCGGTCTACAAGAGCCGCCCGCCGCGCAGCTAGAGGCCCGCCCCTAGGCTGGCCCGTTTGTCAGCACCGCCTCGCGGCAAGTATCTGCAAAAGCGCGTGCAAAGGGCATCTGCATCACCCCCGGTCTTGCCGCCAAAACCATCGCCACTTCCCCCAAGGGTTCAGCCAAAGGCACCGAAACAACCCGGTCGTTGTGATAGGTCCGCGGATTGGGCGGCTGGAAGGCCATCAGAGTGTATCCTGCCCCCTTGCCAACGCAGGACCGGGCCATTTCATAGGACCGGGTGGTTAGTGCGATCTCCGGTTCCAGCCCCGCGGTCTTCAGCATGTCAAAATAGGATGGGCCTGGACCGGCTTCCTTGACGAGGATGTAAGGCAAGTCCTGCAGATCCCCCAGCTCCAGCGCCTTGCGGCTTGCCAAAGGATGCGCAGCCGCCAGCAAAACCTTGGGCCGCACCCGCATCAGCAGCTCGACCTCCAGCCGGTTTTGGTCAAATCCCTGATCATAGGCCAGCGCCAGATCGGTCCCGCCGGTTTCCAGCTGCCTGTTCAGTTCTGCGAAACTGCCCTCAAACACCTCCAATGTCACCTTGGGCCAGCGCTGCCGGTGGCGCATCAGGATTTCCGGCGCAAAGACATAGCCCAGCGCATGATAGCAGCCGAACCGCAGATGGCCGCTGCTGGTGTCCTCCAGGCCGCGCATCTGAAGCTGCAGCGCCTGCCCCTGCGCCAGCAGGACCTCGGCCCGCTCCAGCACTTCGCGGCCCGCAGCCGTCAGCCGCACGCCTTGGGCTGGAAAACGGTCGAACAGCACCAGTCCGCTGACCTCCTCAAGCTTACCCAGCGACGCCGCCACCGCCGCCGCCGTCACACTCAGTTCCCGTGCGGCCGCAGCAATGCTGCCGGTGCGGGCGGAGGCCTCCAAATGCTCAAGCTGGCGCAGGGTGAAGTTAAGCAAGAAAAATTATCCTTTTTGCCAAGTATAACAAATTTTTCCTGGCAATCGACTCCCTCTAGGCTGTGGTTGAAAACAGTTGGAGCCTTCTCATGCATATTCTCCCCTTGACCGGCGGCCTCGGTGCGGAAATCACCGGCGCGGACATTTGCGACCCCAATCATTTCCCGGCTTTGCAGGAAGCCTTTGCCAAACATTCAGTGATCGTGATCCGCGGCCAGCAGCACGCCGCGCCCGAAGATCACCTTGCCTTTGCCCGCAGCTTTGGCCCGATCAATATCAACCGCTTCTTCAAACCGGTGGACGGGCACCCTGAGATCGCCACCGTTCTCAAGGAACCAGATCAGAAGGAAGCAGTCGGCGAGGGCTGGCACACGGATCACTCCTATGACCAGGAACCGGCCATGGGCTCGGTTCTGCATGCAATCGACATGCCGCCCTATGGCGGTGACACTGTTTTTGCATCCATGGCACAGGCCTATGATGCGCTGTCACCGGCGATGCAGGCGTTTCTGGAAACGCTCACCGCCTGGCACAGCTCCGAGCATGTGTTCGGTGCCGCCGCGGCAGACAGCGAGGCGTCCCGCACAGGGCGTTTGGAAAATGCCAAGGCCGCAACCCAGACAGTGCGCCATCCGGTGGTGATCCGTCATCCGTTGTCCGGGCAGAAATGCCTTTATGTGAACCCGGTCTTCACAACCCGGATCGAGGAGCTGTCAAAGCCGGAATCCGACGCGCTGCTGCAGTTTCTCTACACCCATTGCCAGCAGCCGGAACTGCAGTGCCGGGTGCGCTGGCAGCAGGGCGATGTCACGATGTGGGACAACCGGGCAACCTGGCATAAGGCGATCAACGACTACCACGGGTTCCGGCGGCTGATGCACAGGGTCACGGTGGAGGGCTGCGCGCTGGCTGCTGCTAGCGCCTGACGTACCGCTGCCACAGCCAGATCAGCAGCAGAGCCCCCAGCACCGCGCCCACAAAACCGGCCATGAACCCCATCACGGTCAGCAGAAACCGCAGCACCAGCCCGCCGATAAGGGCGCCTGCCATGCCGATGCAGACAGTGGTGATAATGTCGGTTTCCAGTTTCATCAGCCGGGTTGCCAGAAAGCCTGCCGCGGCTCCAATGATGATCAGGGCGATGATGGGCATCTGAAGCCTCCTTATTTGCGCCAATGGGTTGGCACGATCACCAGCGCCCCGATCGAGGAGGCAATGGCGTTCCAGCCCGGTGCGCTGAAGCCGATGCCGAACATCAGCCGCACGAAGAAGAACAGGAAGGCGCCGCCGGTGCAGATAATGATCGACTGCACGTAACCATTGCTGGTGAAACCGCTGCGTTCGGCCGCATAGCCGACGATGCCGGCAATCACCACGGTGCCCATCAGGGTCAGGATCATCATGCGTCTCCGGTTTCAGTCCGATTACAGGCGGCTGCCCTTGGGAACCGGGAAGCCGCGCAGGAATACATCCGGATCCTGCGCGCTTTTGCCCGCTCGTTGCAAGCGCAACAGCTGCACCGCTCCGTCGCTGCATGCCACGGTCAAAGCATCGTCCAGCACTTCGCCCGGCGCGCCCAGCCCTTCGACCAACCGTGATGCCAGCAGCTTCACGCGCTGCCCTTCGATCTCGCACCAGGCACCTGGGAAGGGCGACATCCCGCGGATCTTGCGGTCAACCTCGGCGGCCGGGCTGGACCAGACGATCTGCGCTTCAGCCTTGTCGATCTTTTCGGCGTAGATGACCCCCTCTTCAGGCTGAATCTCCGGCTTCAGTTGCGGCAGGCGGGTCAAAGCCTCGACGATCAAGCCAGCCCCCATCTCCGACAGCCGGTCATGCAGCTGCGCGGTGGTTTCCTCTACGCCAATGGCCGTGGCCTCGCGCAGCAGCACCGGGCCGGTATCCAGTCCCGCTTCCATCTGCATGATGCAGATGCCGGTCTCCGCGTCGCCTGCCATGATTGCCCGGTGGATCGGCGCTGCACCGCGCCAGCGCGGCAAGAGGCTCGCGTGGATGTTCAGGCAGCCATGAGCGGGCGCATCCAGAACCGCCTGCGGCAGAATCAGCCCGTAGGCCACGACCACGGCAACGTCAGCATTCAGCGCAGCAAAAGCCTCCTGCTCCTCTGTGCCTTTCAGCGACACCGGGTGTCGCACCTCCAGCCCCAGGGCCGCGGCGCGGGCGTGAACCGGTGTGGGACGGTCCTTCTTGCCGCGGCCCGCAGGCCGGGGCGGCTGGCAGTAAACGGCGGCAATGTCGTGCCCTGCCTCTACCAGCGCGTTAAGCACCGGCACCGAGAAGTCAGGCGTTCCCATGAAGATGATGCGCATCGGCGTCCCCCTATGCACCCCGGTTGCCTTGCCGCACACTCAGACGGGCTTGCCTGAAACAACGCAGGTTCGCGCCCGGTCCCGGGGTGGGCGTTTCGCGCCCGCCTTGGGGGCGGGGCCGGGCGCGAACCGGATCGCAGATGATCCGGGAATGAAAATCAGCTTCAGCCGTTCAGCTTCTTCGCCTTTTTCAGCAGCATGTCGCGCTTCACCTTGCTGAGATGGTCGAAATACAATTTGCCATTCAAATGGTCGATCTGGTGCTGCACCGAAGTCGCTTCGATGCCGACGAAATCCTTGCGGTCCACTGTCCCCTGCTCGTTGATGAAGCGAACGGTAACGGCGCGCGGGCGTTTGATCTTGGCCGAGACGCCCGGCAGGTTGGGGCTTGCCTCGTCATGCTCGCGCAGCTCGATCGAGGAATGCAGGATCTCGGGGTTGGCGAGTTTCACTGCCCGCCCCCGCTCGGTGGAGCCGTCCACCACTGCCAGCCGCAGCATCACACCGATCTGGTTGCCCGCCAGGCCGACGCCCGGCATTGCGTCCATGGTATCCACCATGTCGTTCCAGATTTCACGGATCTCGTCGGTGATCTCGGTCACTTCCTCGGCCTTGGAGCGCAGGCGCTTGTCTGGCCAGGGCAGGCAGGTGCGGACGGTCATGATGGCACTTCCCTCAGGCGCGGGCGCGTTCGCGCTTCAGCTTCTGCATTTTGCGGGTGATCATCTGGCGCTTCAGCGGCTTCAGGTAATCAATGAACAGTTTGCCGTTCAGATGGTCGATCTCATGCTGCACGCAGGTTGCCCAGAGCCCGTCAAACGCCTCACGCTGCGCATTTCCGTCGCGGTCCATCCACTCGACTTCAACCACCTTTGGGCGGGTCACCTCGGCATACTGGTCCGGGATCGACAGGCAGCCTTCCTCATAGACGTTGGTTTCCTCCGAGGAGGAGATGATCTCGGGATTGAACATCACCAGCGGACGCGGGTCGCCGTCCTCTTCTTTGACGCAATCCAGCACGATCAGCCGCTGCAGGATACCGATCTGCGGCGCTGCCAGGCCGATGCCGGGCGCGGCATACATGGTTTCCAGCATGTCATCCGCCAGCACGCGCAAGTCGTCGCTGAGGTCGGCCACAGGCACGCAGACCTTTTTCAGGCGGGGGTCGGGATGGATCAGGATCGGTCGTTTCATGGGTTTCATTTATGCGATCAGCAAACGTATCGCAACGGCCCCCTTGCGCCCCGCGCTGCAGCAATTAGCTTCGCTTCCAACGATACGGGAGTTCACCACATGAATTTTGACAAACCCACCGACCGCCGCGGCACCCACAGCTCGAAATGGGACAAGATGGAGCAGCTGTTCGGCGTCTCCCCCGAGGACGGTCTGGCGATGTGGACTGCGGATTCGGACTATGAGACTGCGCCCTGCGTCATCGAAGCCGTCAAAAAGGCTGCCGAACATGGCGTCTTTGGCTACTCCTGGCAGCACCCGGAGTATCTGCAGGCGGTGCAGTGGTGGATGAAGACCCGGCACAACTGGGAGATAGAGACCGACTGGATCCTGACCACCCAAGGCCTGGGCAATGCCATTGCCCTCTGCCTGGACGTGCTGAGCGCCCCCGGCGATGGCGTGGTGATTTTTTCGCCCGTCTACCACGAGTTTGCCCATAAGGTGAACAAAGCGGGCCGCAAAGTGGTGGAGTGCCCGCTCGGACGCGACGGTGACAACTACTCCGTTGATCTGGACGACGCCCAGTCGCGGCTGGACGGATCAGAGAAGCTGCTGCTGTGGTGCTCGCCGCAAAACCCTTCGGGCCGGGTCTGGACGCCGGATGAGTTGCGTGCAGTGGCAGACTTCGCCGAGCGTAACGGGCTGATCCTAGTCTCCGACGAGATCCACCACGATCTGGTCTACCCAGGCAGCCCCTTTGTGCCGATGGACGTTGCCGCCCCCGATGCCCGGGCCTGGACGATCACTCTGACCGCCGCCTCCAAAACCTTCAACATCGCAGGCCAGCGCACCGGCAATATGATCATTGCCGATCCGGACCTGCGTGCGAAGATGCGGCATCGCCTGAACACGCTGGACTATGACCCGAGTTCGCTGGGTGTAGCGATGATCACCGCTGCTTACTCGCCCGAGGGCGCCGAATGGGTGGACGCGCAGATCGCTCATTTGGAGGGCAACAAGAAGCTGTTTGATGAGACCGTCAACGCCCTGCCCGGCCTGAAATCACTGCCGCTGGCGTCCACCTATCTGGCCTGGGTCGATTTCTCCGGCACCGGGATGAGCCGCGAGGAATTCATCAAGCGGCTGCGCGAAGACGCCAAGATTGCAACGTCTCCCGGTGATGGATTCGGCGCTGGCGGCGAATTCATGGAACGCTTCAACCTTGCCACCCAGCGCTCCCGCGTGGAGGAAGCCTGCCGCCGTCTGACCGCAGCCTTCTCGGACCTGCAATAACATGAAGCGCCTGCTGCGCCTGCTGGCGCTGGTTGTTATGACCAGCGCCGCCTGGATGGCCTGGCAGGCCTTCGCCCCGCGACCCGCACCGCCGCCCCTGGGCGCGGCGGCGGACCGGATCGACCGTATTCTGATTGAGAAATCCGCCCGCCGCCTGACCGCCAGCCGTGGCGGCGAGACGG
>JBFOLS010000590.1:0-3503 GCA_040830225.1 Leisingera sp. | reverse complement strand
CGGACAGGCTTCCTGGCAGAAGCCGCAGTAGATGCACTTGGTCATATCGATGTCATACCGCGTGGTGCGGCGGCTGCCGTCCTCGCGCGGTTCCGCGTCGATGGTGATCGCCTGCGCCGGGCAGACTGCTTCGCAGAGCTTGCAGGCGATGCAGCGCTCCTCGCCGTTCGGGTAGCGGCGCAGCGCGTGCTCACCGCGGAAGCGGGGCGACAGCGGGCCCTTCTCGTGCGGGTAGTTCACGGTGGCCTTGGGCGCGAAGAAATACTTCAGCCCCAGTTTGAAGCCGACCCAGAAATCCTGCAGCAGGAAATACTTGGCGGCGCGGGTGTAGTCGATTTGAGTCATTAAGACTGTCCCCACTTGCATTTTTCATTATTTTCGAGCGTCACGTTCAGCTTTCTAAGGCGACTGTGAAGACGCTTTGCGCGCTCCCAATCAGTCAAATCAGCAGATGCAAAACGCCTGTATCCTAGAACGGTGGCGGAATTCAGTGTCGCAGTGCATTTCAGTGTCGCTTCAAACGCCACGGTATCTGCGTCACTTTGATTGAACTTCAATCCCACTGCTTCATTAGTTTGACCTTCAGCACAGCGAGCCAGTGCATAGAAAGCCTGATACGCATCAGCGAACCCCGGGTCGGGCCAATGGCCAGCATTTATTTGTAGGCGGGCTGTGACGGGTGCAGCCTCTGCAAGGCCAGCTGTAACAGTATAAACGCTTGACCAAAAGCTGTGGTTCGCTTCCGGTTCATCCGTCTCTTCAAGCGCTGCTGTCAATGTGACACGCATTGGCATCCAAAACTGTTCCCAAACAGAACCGGGCTCTCCGGCCTTAAACAGATCGGCAAAGGGATACGCTTCAAGAGATTGCCGCGCAGCAGCATAGGCGGTGGGACAGTGCTCCAAAAGAAGACTGTCCACTTTCTCCACGAACTCCGAGCCTGCAAACGCTGTATTGGCGCTGAGCCCAGTCATGAAGACCGCGAGATATGCTGCCGAAATCTTCAACTATCAGCCCCCGACGGTCCAGCGGGCGAAGATGCCCCAGAACCAGTCAAATTTTGCAGCAAAGGATACGAAGACCACCCAGGCCAGCGAGAACGGCAGGAACACTTTCCAGCCCAGGCGCATCAGCTGGTCGTAGCGGTAGCGCGGGGTGATCGCCTTTACCATTGCGAAGAGGAAGAAGAAGAAGGCCATCTTGCCGACCATCCACAGCACACCGTCGGGCAGGCCCGGGATCGGGGACAGCCAGCCGCCGAAGAACAGCAGGGTTGTCAGCGCGCACATCAGGAAGATAGCGATGTATTCACCGGCCATGAACAGCAGGAACGGGGTCGCCGAGTATTCCACCTGATAGCCAGCCACCAGCTCTGATTCCGCTTCCGGCAGGTCGAACGGCGGACGGTTGGTTTCCGCCAGCGCCGAGATGAAGAACAGGAAGACCATCGGGAAATGGGGGATCCAGTACCAGTTCAACAGGCCCAAATCGCCGTCCTGCGCGCGCACGATGTCGCCGAAGTTCATCGAACCGGTGGAGATGATCACACCGATGATGATCAGGCCGATCGAAACCTCATAAGAGATCATCTGCGCGGCGGAGCGCAAGCTGCCCAGGAACGGGTATTTCGAGTTCGACGCCCAGCCGCCCATGATCACGCCGTAGACCTCAAGCGAGGAAACCGCGAAGACATAGAGGATGGCGACGTTGATGTCCGAGAGCACCCAGCCGTCGTTGAAGGGGATCACCGCCCAGGCAATCATCGCAAGCACGAAGGACGTCATCGGTGCCAGGATGAAGACGGTGCGGTCGGCACCCGCCGGGATCACCACCTCTTTGACCACATATTTCAACGCGTCAGCCACCGATTGCAGCAGGCCGAAGACGCCCACCACGTTCGGGCCCCGGCGCATCTGGACCGCGGCCCAGATCTTGCGGTCCCCGTAGACGAGGAACAGGAGCGAGATCATCACAAAGGCAACAACTGCAAGCACTTGCGCCAGGATCAGAACAGCGATGCCGCCTGGAGTGTTAAAGAAATCAGCCATAGGTCCTCACACCGTGGGTATTCCGTTCTCCGCGCAATCCGCGACCACGACTTCGGCGTCGATGGTGCGCAGGCCGCGCGGAAGAGAGGGCGAAATCACATAGACCGCATCAGCGGTCCGGCTGCCCCCTGCCTGTTTCGTTGTTGTGCGCACATGGCGCGCAAACCCGTAGCCCCGGATCAGCGCGTATTGCGCGGCGGCGCATTCCGCATAGTCATCAAGGTCTTCCTGCGCGAACACACCGCGCATGGAGACGTGAAATTGCACCAGATCGCCCTCCAGCAGGCTGGTGTCCACCCCTTCGTATACCGGGGCGGGCCGCTCGCCTTCGCTGCCGGGCGCCATTGCGCAGGCGGCCAGCAGGAAGGGCGTTATGAGGGCGGTGCGGATCATTCGGCGGCCAGTGCTCCGGTTTCGCGGGCTTTCACACCTGCCGACAGTTCCGCCATCAGCTGCGATGCGCGGGCAATCGGGTTGGTCAGGTAGAAATCGCGGACCGCGGGCAGGAAATCGGCCTTGCCGAGCTTGTCCAGCTCCAGCTGCTCGCCTTCTTTTTCGGCCACTTCGTCGATCTTCGCCAGATGCGGCACTTCGGCGACTAGGGCCTGGCGCAGCTGCGCGAGCGAGTCATAGCCGAGCTTGGCATCTGCTTCGGCGCTGAGCGCACGCAGGATTGCCCAGTTTTCCTTGGCTTCGCCGGGAGCGAATGCAGCTCGCATCGCAAGCTGCGGGCGGCCTTCGGTGTTGACGAACAACCCGTTTTCTTCGGTGTAGGCGGCGCCTGGCAGGATCACGTCGGCACGGTGTGCGCCGCGGTCGCCGTGGGAGCCCTGGTAGATCACGAACGCGCCTGCGTCGATTTCCACCTCATCGGCGCCGAGGTTGTAAATCACTTCAGCTCCCTCGATGGCTGCGGCCATGCCGCCCTCGGTCACCGCGCCGATGTCCATGGCGCCAACGCGGGAAGCCGCGGTGTGCAGCACCATCAGCTTGGAACCGGTATCGGCGGCGAACTTCTGAGCATGTGCCAGAACCGCAAGCCCGTCCGCCTCGCGCAGGGCGCCCTGCCCGACGATTACCAGAGTTTCTTTCTCCAGTGCGCCTGCGTGGTCCAGCCCGTGCAGCGCCTCCAGCGCGGCCCGGTCGGTGCCCAGATGGTGGTATTCATAGGTCAGGTCTTCGGCTGCGCCGACCACGCCGATGGTGGCGCCGTTCAGCCAGGCCTTGCGGATGCGGGCATTCAGCACCGGCGCCTCGTCGCGCGGGTTGGTGCCGATTAGCATGATCGCCTTGGCGCTGTCCACGTCCTCGATGGTTGCCGTGCCGGCATAGCCTGCGCGGTTGCCAATCGGCAGGCGCGCGTTGTCGGTGCGGCATTCCACCTTGCCGCCCAGGGCTTCGACCAGCTGTTTCAGGGCAAAGGCTGCCTCGACGGGAACCAGATCGCCGATCAGG